>NZ_BAAGDP010000029.1:0-27250 GCF_054660695.1 Turicimonas sp. TL08 | reverse complement strand
GTGAAATGAACGGTGCAGTAAGGCCGTTGTCAGCAGGAACCCAACGAGACCTTCTACAACAATAGGCTACGGCTGTTGTAGTGGTGGTAGGGAATCCTCTTCGTTCACGAAGAGGAGGATGTCAATTATGGTGTCTGCCGGCGACCAAATCCTTTTCTAGCCGCTCATCTTGGCCTGTCTCTAAATGAATCTTTGAAGATTGTGAATAGGATTTGAACTATTAATATATGCAGATCGAGTTTGAACTATCTCTTAAATAGTCCGCAAGGAAAACATATGAGCAAAACAATACTATTAATCGATGCATCGCACTTTCTTTTCCGGGCTTTCTTTGCCCTGCCTCCTCTTAATACGAAGTCAGGGCATCCAACCGGAGCCACGAGAGGCTTTCTTTCGATGCTTAGGGCATTAAGACGAGATGTCCCTACGGACTATGTGGCTTGCGTTTTTGACCCGAAAGGAAAAACCTTCCGCTCCGATATTTCTCCGGACTATAAAGCCAATAGAGAAGAAACCCCCGAAGATCTTAAGCTGCAAATTCCCGATGTTTTTGATGCAGTTAGAAAGCAAGGTATTCCGCTGATTCAAGTTGACGGTATCGAAGCAGATGACACTATCGGAACAATTGCGAAGTCTGCAGGAGAAGCGGGATGTAAAGTCGTCATAGCGACCGGAGACAAAGACTATGCTCAGCTTGTCACGGAAAACGTTGTTTTGATTAACACGATGGGTACAGAAAATACTTGGCTCGATATTGAAGGGGTTAAGGAAAAATTCGGTGTACCTCCAAAACAAATTATTGATTACCTCGCATTGATGGGGGACAAAATTGATAATGTGCCCGGCGTTCCGAAATGCGGTAAGAAAACAGCTTCCAAGTGGCTTGAAGAATATGGATCCTTGGAAAATATTATTGAGAACGCTTCTGCGGTAAAAGGGAAGATTGGTGACAACCTTCGAGAGTCTTTGGCCTTTTTGCCGGTTGCTAAAGCTTTGGTGACAATCAAGCAGGATGCCGATATTTCTTCTCAAGTTAACTCATTGGAAGATCTAAAAATTAAAGAGCCAGATGTTTCGGCTCTGAAAGAACTTTATGAACGCCTGGAATTTCGCGCTTTTCTCAAAGATCTGAAAGATGAGCCCAAGAGCGGTTCAATTAAAACAGATTCCAAGAAATCTGACGAAGAGGCATCAGATGAAATGGATCTTTTTTCCAATTCGGCAGAGAAAGAAGTTCAATTGGCAGAGTTCTCTCAGCAAACAATTGAATCTCCGGAAGAAGCAAAGCATCTTGTTGAAGAGATTTGTTCTCAGAGCAAAGAGGGCAAGCTTCCTTTCTTGTTTGTGCTAGCCGATTTCAAAGATTTTACATACACTTTGCGCGGGATCGCAGTCGGGTGGAATACAGGTAAAAACTGGTTCGTCCCGGTGAGTACCAATTGGGTTGATCCTCAAGGTATTACGCCTGAAGAGTTTACGCAAATATTCGGTTCGTGGCTTTCTGATCCGGCTTTTGAAAAGAGCTGCTATGACGCTAAATACATAGCACACGTTTTGGCCGACATAGGCATCGAGTTCAACGGTATAAAAGAAGACGTCTTACTTCAGAATTATGTTCTGGAAGCTCATCGAACCCATTACATTGAAAAGCTTTCGTACAATTGGCTTAAGTTTGAGCTGCAGAGCGAAGATGTCCTATTGGGCAAGGGCGTTAAAAAGAAAACTTTTAGCGAAGTAGATACTTTGTCTTGCGCAAAATTTGCGATGGAGCGTTCATACGTCGGGGCACACTTATCCGATTTATTCTGCGGACTGATAGAAAAGGATCCGAATCTTCAAAAGATATACCGTGAAATCGAAATGCCGACGAGCCGTGTTTTGTTCAGAATGGAACAAAACGGTGTGTTGATCGATAAACAGTTATTGGCAAAGCAGACAGCGGAACTTCAAGCAAAAGCATCCGAACTGTCAAAGAAAGGAGAGACTATTGCCGGAGAGAAATTTAATTTGGCTAGTCCGAAACAACTCGGAGAGATTCTTTTTGATAAGTTGGGAGTTCTCATCTACGGCAAACCCCCGAAAAAGACCGCTTCAGGAAATTATTCTACAAGCGAAGAAGTTCTTTCAGAACTTGCACTGGATTATCCTTTGGCCAAAATTGCGCTGGAATACCGTGCTCTGACCAAACTTATTTCTACCTATACTGAAAAGTTGCCTACTCAAATTTCTCCTCGAGATGGAAGGGTTCATACGACCTTTGAACAGGCGGTGGCCGTTACCGGAAGATTGTCTTCGACTAATCCGAACTTGCAGAATATTCCTGTAAGGACACCGGAGGGAAGAAGGGTGAGGGAAGCCTTTATCGCAGGCCCGGGGAAGAAAATTATCAGTGCCGATTACTCTCAGATCGAATTGAGAATCATGGCTCATTTATCAGGAGATAAAGGTTTTACCGAAGCATTTAAGAAAAACCAAGACATTCATAGGGCAACAGCTGCGGAAGTATTCTCCGAACCTTTGGAAGCTGTCACCCCGGATCAAAGAAGAATAGCTAAGGTGATTAATTTTGGTTTGATCTACGGCATGAGTGCATTCGGGTTAGCAAAGAATTTAAATATTGATCGCCATGATGCTAAGAACTATATCGCCCGTTATTTCCAAAGATATCCGGGAGTATCCAAGTACATGGAGGATACACGACGGCATGCCCTGGAAAAAGGATATATCCAGACAGTGTTCGGAAGAAGATTGGAAATTCCGGAGCTGCAGGCTTCCGGCGCAAGAAAAGCAGCTGCTGAACGCGCGGCTATTAATGCTCCGATGCAGGGAACAGCCGCTGATCTCATCAAAATGGCAATGATTGCCGTTCAAGACTGGCTGCAAAAAGAAAACTTAGAAAGTAAGCTGATTCTCCAAGTTCATGACGAATTGATTCTGGAAGTGCCGGATAAAGAAGTGGAGGTTGTGAAGAAGAGACTTCCGGAAATTATGTCCTCAGTTGCTGAATTGCACGTACCATTAATTGCTGAGGTTGGTGTGGGAGAGAATTGGGAAGCCGCACACTAAAGAAAAGCGAAGCCGCCGGCTTCGCTCTTTAAGAAAAATTTAGCTGCAGGAGCCGGAACGCTCAGGCTCCAGACGTCCGATTTCTTTTTTATCCGCATCAAACAAGATGAGATATTTACCGTCCTTCTTAGCGAACTTGGTTTTGTTCAGAAGGTCGGTGAAGCTTGCTTCTAAGTCCATATACTGTTTAGCGCAAAGCTTTCTCGTCATTCCCATGTTGACGAATTCGAGTTTGTCGTTATCGCCGATAACATAATCACCGAAAAGGCTGTTGCAGCCAGGTTCGGAATTGAGCTTACCGTTCTTTTTGAAAGTGATAGTCGCAGGAATGTCGCAGGACGGAACTGAGTCAGTAGCAGGCATCCAAGAAGAAGTGGAAGTCAGATCTTCAACAGTCACAGCAGAAGCCAAACCTGTCATTGATAAAAGGATGGCCCCTAGTAAGAATTTACGCATTAATTTCTCCAATAAATCTATGTAAAGCTTACTGATTTCTTCAAATAACGAATACCGTAAATTAGTGAAAATGGTTTCATTTTGTTTAAGAAACGATTTGGCTGTCTTGGTCTCCGAAAATACTGGACCAAATAGGCCAAAGGGTGCAATAGGACCAACAGGTGATGAAAAGGCCCCAAAGTACGACCAGGACGGAATTAATGCCGAGGATTGCACCCAAAGCACTTAAGGAAGTGGTGCCGAAAGTTGCGATTAAAGCCAGCAGAAGTCCGAGAACGATAAAAGCGCCGGCGTTCTTCAAACAGACAAAGAGGCTGAAGAAGAAAGCTTTTCCAAGCGGCATTCCTTTCCAAGCAATGAGCATTGGAGAAAAACAGGTTACGCAAAGAAGGGCGGTATAGAAAACGAAGCCAAAGAGGACGGCAGCCCAAGGAAAGTTGGACACTATCTCATTAGGAAGAAGCTTTCCGTCTTTGCTGAACCACTTAGCGATGTCCTCTGCGGAGAGCCAAGAAAAAACAAGACTGATCAAAATAACGCAAACTCCATAGATTAGCCCCAAGAGCAGGAGTTTGTTACGGACGGAGGTGTTTTTGAAACATTCTCCGTAGCATTGAAATATTGTCGGGATTATTCCTTTGGATACATCTCTGCCGCAACTAGCAATTGCAACGGCTCCAAAAGGTGTCACCAGGCCGCTTAATAAAATATCAATGAAAGGTACGTTTAGCAGAGCGCCCGGCATTCCTGCTACAAGCATCAGCAATAAGTAAAAGGCGACGATGCCGCTGGTGGCTACAGGGGCTGTTTTCATGATTTTGAATCCGGCCTTAAGCCACACAAGTCCCGTAGAAGCGGGGAGATTATAGTTTTTGTTCATAAAAAGTCCAAAGTAAACCTTTCGTTATCATACTGTTTTTACAAAGGTCAGAAATTTCAGAATAGAAAAATCAGTAACAAAAAAGGCAGAGGTTAATCTGCCTGCTTGAAAATTTGAACCTCAGACTAGATCCAAGGAAGATCTTTCGGATCCGCTTCTCTTCTCAATTTCAATATTCTTTCGAAATGTCTCGGGTCGTGAGGCTTCAACATACTGGCTTCACGCGGAAGGTAAAAGTCATAAAGACGAGAGACCCAGAAGCGAAGAGCCCCGGCCGAAAGCATGTCTTGCCAAAGAGAGTGTTCTTTTTCCGTTAGTTTTCTCACTGAGTTGTATCCTTCCAAAAATGCTTGAGTTTCCTTTGGAAGGAATTCTCCGGTTTCTTGATCTATCGTCCAGTCGTTAAGGGTAACGGCAAGGTCGTATAGGAACGGAGCATTGCAGGCGAAGTAAAAATCAATGACTCCGCCGAGGTTTTGCTCGTCTCCATTGATTTCAATAAGTGAATTATTTCTGAAAAGGTCTGCGTGAACCGCGCCTGCTTCAAGTTCTTTGTAAGCCTGCGAATTCATTAATTCTTTTTGCCGATGAATTTCTTTTTTCAGATATTCAAAAAGCTCTTCGGGCATGTATGGCTTCAGAGAGGGAAGGGAAGATTCCCAGAAGGCTAAACCTTTTGTGTTTTCTTGAGTTAAAGGAAAATCTTTTACGGCAAGGTGCATTTCTGCAAGCATTTTGCCCATCTGATTACAGGCCTGAGCATTTGGTTGATCAACGTATTCTCCTTTAATGCAAGGAGCAATGCTTGCCGGTTTATTTTTCAACGAAGAAAACAGGTGCCCGTTTTTATCCGTGATGGGACCACTTACCGAAAGTCCTTTATCTAAAAGATGTTTTTGAAGTTTCAGATAATAAGGGATCTGAGTTTCGTTAAGTCTTTCAAAGACAGTTAGGACATATCGGCCTTTTGTGGTCGTCACATAAAAGTTGGAATTCTCAATGCCTGAGAGGATTCCGCTGTACTCAACTAAATCACCGATGTCGTAATTCTTTAGAAAATTATTTATGTCTTCTTCAGAAAGAGGAGTAAATACAGCCATTCTTAAAAACCGAAATTAATGAATTTTGGAACGCTCATGGTATTGTCGCCGCTGGTTCCGTTCTTAGATTGATTGGAAGGTTGCTCACGAGTCATGGTGTAAGGGATTTGGGTACTCATTGGAGTGACCTTGACTTCAGTAACAACGTTGTTATTGTTGACGGTCTCTTCAATTTTGGTCTTTGGCCAGAATCTCGGATCTTTCTGACGAACCTTTGCGGCTTCAATATCTTTCTTAGCTTGTTCAAGTTCTTCTTTAGTGACTGCGTCAGTTTTTTTAGCTGTTATGCGTGCTACTTTTTTCTCAGACATGCCCCCGGAAATATTGTCTTTAGAATCAATGGAGGGTGGAGTTTCCACTCTCGGAGCAGCCGCAACAACTGAAGCAAAACCAAGAGCCAGGATTATAGAAAGCATTGTTTTAGTCATTTTTGAGCTCTTCAAGAAGTCATTAGAGTGGTTACAGTGTAACTAATATTTTCTATATTTTGTCAAAGATTGGTCCTATTATGCGGTGAGTCCAGCCTAGAGGACCTGGAAAAGAATTAAATCTCCGTTTCGTGCATAAAGATTCAAAGTTCGATTTTTTGTTTTAAAGCTTTGAATTCTCTCCGGGAATTCCTTATTTCCGGAGAGGTAAACCGTATAATGCGCTCGATAAATTCAATTGATTCAATTCCTTATTCTTCGGAGAACCAGATGGCGACTTTGTCATCCGCTCAAATTTTAGAAGCAACTGTCAACATGGGGGTTTCTAAAGCCTCTCAAAATTTAATTTCCCGGATTGCAAATACCGTCTTAGCCGGCATGTACATTGCTATCGGCGGATTTTTAGCGATAAGGGTCGGTCTAGTACTCCCTTGGGAGTCGTGGGGAGCAGTGGGAAAGCTTATTTTCGGTGCAGTTTTCCCGCTCGGTTTGATGCTTGTTGTTTTATGCGGTGCAGACCTTTTTACCGGCAGCTGCATGACCTTAACAACGGCAAAACTTAGAGGTCAAATTTCTGTCGGACAGTCCTTTCTTGCAGGAAGTGCTGCTTGGGTTGGTAATTTTGTGGGGGCACTGTTCGTTGCTTATGTCATTGCTTTTTCTTCCGGTCTTATTTTTGAAAGTGCCGGCGGAACACTTCCCTGGGCAAAAAGCATCGTGAACCTAACTAACGCCAAATGTTCTTTAGATTGGTTGTCTGCTTTTATCCGAGGAGTCGGCTGCAACTGGTTGGTTTGCTTAGCGGTTTTCGCAGCCGCTGCAAGCACGGAGGTTATCGGAAAAGTGGTCGCTCTCTGGCTCCCGACCATGGCATTCGTGGCTTTGGGTATGGAACACTGTATAGCTAATATGTTCTTCGTTCCTCTTGGCATTTTTACCGGAACCGATGCTCGTTATATCGCTTTAGTTAATGCAGGAGAAGCTAAAGCACTAGCTGTAGGTTGGAGTGATTTCTTTATTAATAACTTAGTGCCTGTGACATTGGGAAATATTGTTGGAGGTGCTGTCCTAGTGGGTATTTTGTATCTGCTAGCCAACCACAAAGATAAATAAAAATTAGGCCTGTCCGAACCACCGACAGGCTTAATTTTTCGTTAAATATGAGAATCCGAACTACTTTTCTCCTTCCTCAACTTGCACCAGATCTAAGGCATCTCTAATTTGCGGAAAGGCTAGTTCGCAGCACCGTCTTCCCTCGGCGATGGCTTCTTCCGCCCTGTAAGTCTCCAACAAACCGATTCTGGAAAGTTTCGGCTGCAGCGTTACCTCCGGAGGATCTCCGGCTAAACGTGTTTTAGTTATTCTGTCCTGAGCAATATTGATGGAGGAAGCTATCGTTTCGAAGAAATCCGGCGGTTCAGGCATATCGTTTTGGAGGGTTTCTTTTTGATATTTTGCAGGGATTAGCTTCTTTGCCTTTTGCACTAATTTGTAAATCTCACTTGGTTTTTTCTTTTGTTCAGCTCGAGGATTTCTATTTTTTGTGAGCAAATCGCTGTTTAGGTTAACGGCGATGACCACATCCGCGCCCAAAGCACGGCACAAAGAAACTGGAACAGGATTGACAATTCCTCCGTCGATACACCAACGGTTTTCTTTATTTAATACGGGCTGGAAAACTCCGGGCATTGCCATGGAAGGCCAAACCGCATCAAAAACCGGACCTTCCGTCACCCATAGCTCTTTACCTGTATTCAAATCACAGGTAACCGTCCCAAAGGGCATTTTTAAATCTTCAATGTTCATTTTTCTAGGAATGCCGGATTTGACCAAAAACATTTGCATATGTTTTAAGTTAATCCAACCGTCGAAAGAAAAACTTGGATTGAAAAATGCCGTCCAGTTCAAACGGTTAATATTTAAAGCTTGAGCCTTGAGTCTGTCTAGGTTGCCGCATGCGTAAGAAGCCCCGACAATAGCACCGATGGAAGTTCCTGCAACAACATCGACGTGTACACCTCTTTCCTGCAAGTATTCCAATATACCGATATGTGCAAAACCTCTGGCAGATCCGCTCCCTAATGCAACGCCGACTTTCATAAAATTCTCCTTTTCTAATAATTCTATTGCCCAAAACAGAATTTGAATCTGATTATGTGCATATTGGGCTCCGAGATCCTTTAGAGGATGGAATATGTCGTTTGCGACCGAATGTTTTCAAAATAAGTAGAAACATTGGTCAGAAAAATCCCTAACTTTTTTCACATAGTAAAATCAACTTTCAACTTATAAGAAAGAGTCAGTAGAAGGATAGTAAAGGATAGTAATATTTAGAAATAATTTGAAAACACATCCTCATCGGCTAAGTTATGAAGACATGTTACGGTTTTTGGGACGGCGAGCCATTTGATTTACGAAATGCGAGTTTAGAAGAGCTGCCGGCGACCCTTAATATTGAGGAGCTCGAATTTTTTGACGGCTCTAATCCTGTAGATGCGTTTGTTTCCCATAGAGGCTTCATTATTTTCAACCCTGAAGTCTCCTTGATTAAGGTTCTAAGAGATTACTGGGAAAAGGCCTCCGAGAATTCCTGCGGCAAGTGTACTCCTTGCAGAAACGGAACCGCACTCGTTTATGACTTATTAAAGAAGGCCTCTGAAGATAAACATAGTCTCTCAGAGAAAGACTGGAAGGTCATCGAAGAGGTTTGCACACTAATGGCTGAAAGCAGCTTCTGCGGAGTAGGTCAGACCGTTCCGGTTTCTCTCCTCGGAGCTCTAAAATTTTTCCCTGAAGACCTAAAAAAGAACGTGCCCTACACATCAGCAGATCAGTATTCCGTTGTTACGGCGCCTTGTATCGAAGCATGCCCTGCGAAGGTTAATATTCCCAGATATATTGACTACATTAAGGAGTCCAGATCGGATTTAGCCACCGGGGTTCTTTTAAGAAACTATCCGCTAGTTGGATCGTGCGGACGTGTATGTGTTCATTTCTGTGAGTCTGCATGCCGAAGAAGAAAGCTTGAGGGCCCCGTTGATATTAAAAATCTGAAGCGCTATGCAGCAGATTCTCTCGGTGAGTCCGTAGATCATCTTTTCAAACCAAGGCGCGCCCCGCAAAATAAACCTAAAGTAGCGGTTATTGGTGCGGGTGGAGCAGGAATTACCTGTGCTTACCACTTGCTTCTTGCCGGTTATCCGGTTGATATTATTGAAAGCAAAGATAGGGCAGGCGGAATGGCCTTAACAGGTATTCCGCAATATCGCCTTCCTAAGGATTTGCTCTCCAGCGAAACAAGTAAAGTTATCGAAAATCTCGGAGGACGTGTTCTTTTCGAAAGAGAGTTTGGAAAAGATTTTTCGATAGATGATTTATTCAGCGACGGATATAAAGCAGTATTTCTCGGTGTTGGATGTGCTAAGGGTACGAAACTCGGTTTTCCTGAAGACGAAGAGAAAATCGTCGGCTATACCGACGGAATAGAGTTTCTGCGTCAAGTCGAAAAATCAGTTTCTAAAGGAAGACCTCTTCATTATGAGGGAGACACTGTAATTGTCGGCTGCGGAAACGTAGCTATGGACTGCTGCAGAACGGCAGTCAGAATCAGCTCGGGCAAAGTCTCTGTCGTATACAGAAGAACGGAACAACTATCTCCGGCCGATCCTGTCGAACTTCATGAAGCTCATCAAGAAGGCGTTTCTTTTCATTGGCTGACAGCGCAAAAGCAGTTGGTTATAGAAGACGGCAAGGTGACAGGTTTACTTTGCTGCAAACTGAAGGTTGAGGGCGATCCGAATTCCAGAAAATCAAAGCTGACTGAAATTGAAGGCTCTGAGTTTGTTATTCCTTGTTCAAAAGTTATTGCCGCTATCGGGCAAAAACTCGAAAAAGAATTATTTGTCGACGCAGATAAGCTTGAATTAGGTAAACGAGATTCCATTATTGCCGTCAATGAGAATTTAGAAACTTCAAGGAAGGGAGTATTTGCAGGCGGCGACTGTGCAGTTGGCCCACGTTCACTTATTGAAGCTATGGCACAGGGAGAAAAAGCAGCTCAGCGAATTCAAGAGTATCTGGAAGGCGAAAAATTCTCCTTTGATAA
Organism: Turicimonas sp. TL08; assembly: GCF_054660695.1. NCBI lineage: Bacteria > Pseudomonadati > Pseudomonadota > Betaproteobacteria > Burkholderiales > Sutterellaceae > Turicimonas > Turicimonas sp. TL08. Next base: position 17,215 of record NZ_BAAGDP010000029.1, on the reverse strand, counting down.
GAGACAAAGAGTGAGCGACATGATTAAGTCAGCAGGTCTATTTGAAGATGCTGCTGAATGCAAGCCGGTAATTTCCACTTCCCGCACAGTAATTCCGGAATTGGAGCCTTTAAACAGAACGGATAATTTTGAAGAAGTTGAGTTGGGCCTTACCGACGATCAGGCAAAAGAAGAAGCCGAAAGATGCATGCGCTGCTACAGGGTACTTTTGGTTGAAACAGCCAATCCAATTGGAAAAACCGCTAAGTAAACGAAGGGAAAGATAATGAAAGCATTGATTAATGGGGTTCCTTTTACCTTTACAGAAAAGCTTACAGTATTAGAAGCGGTAAGAAAACTTGGATTTTTTGTTCCGACTCTTTGTGCTTATCCGACATTGGAAAGTACTCCCGGTTCCTGCGGTTTATGCATCGTAAAAATTAAATATCCTGACGGAAGAGAAGTGCTGTCGACAAGCTGCAAGACCGGCTTAGAAGACGGAATGGAAATTCGCACTGATTCTCCTGAAGTACGTCAGGCGCAAAGAAAGCAGTTGGCCCTTTTATTTGCAGATCATGATATGAATTGCATGGGATGCGATAGACATGGGAAGTGTGAACTCTTGGATTTGGCAGAGAAATTGGACTTGAAGAAGAGCATTGCTCCAGGCTCCTACAAGGTAGCGAAGGAAGAAGATTATTCCGACCGGGCGATTTGGCTGGATCCAAACAAATGCATTCGCTGTGAAAGATGCGTTGAAGTCTGCGGTAAAGTTCAAGGTCTCTATGTATTGACCATGAAAGGCGCCGGCAGGGACCGAGCTGCCGGGTTAAGAGAAGGGAAACCTTGGGCGTTATCGGATAACTGTGTTCGATGCGGTCAATGTACGGTCGTATGTCCAACCGGAGCACTCCAGGCTCGTGACCAAGTGGATGTTGCCAATGATTATTTGACGGATCCGGGAATTTATACCGTATTTCAATTTGCTCCGGCCGTGAGAGCTACTTTGGGAGAAGAGTTTGGATTTTCAGCCGGTGTGAACGTTGAGAGAAAAATCGTAGAAGCCTTGAAAAAAGCCGGAGCTGATTGTGTTCTGGATACTAATTTCTCCGCCGATGTGGTTATTATGGAAGAAGGTACGGAACTGCTGAATCGCCTTAATGATAAAAATGCTGTTCTCCCAATGTTTACCTCCTGCTGTCCTGCGTGGATTAACTTTGTTGAACTGCATAAGCCCGAGCTGATTCCTCATATTTCAACTACCCGTTCTCCGCAGGCGGTAATGGGTTCTTTAATCAAGAGTTGGCTACCGGAAAAAACAGGTATTCCAAAAGAGAAAATCCGTTCTATTTCCATTATGCCCTGTACGGCCAAGAAGGATGAAGCGGCGAGACAAGCACTAGCCAAAGACGCAGTTCCCGATGTTGATTTGGTTTTAACCGTTAGAGAATTTGCCAAACTTTTGAAAGGAAAAGGCATTGATCTTAGAAAACTGGAAGGCCAGGATTTTGATACTCCGTTTATGAGCAAAGGAAGCGGAGCGGCTGTAATTTTCGGTAAAACTGCGGGAGTGGCTGAAGCAGCGGCAAGAACCGTTTATTACGTATTGACCGGTAAAAATGTGAATTCTATTCAGTTCAAAACGAGCGAGCATCCTCATGTGGAACAGGAGTTGACCATTGACCTGGGTGAGGGTAAATCTCCGTTAAGAATCGGCGTGGTTCATGGCTTGGCTAACGCAGACTATATTGCGGATGAAGTTCTCAGCGGAAAGAGTCCTTTTGATTTTATTGAAGTAATGTCTTGCCCCGGCGGCTGCATCAATGGCGGAGGAACGCCGAGAGAGGCCGGAGACTACCATCCGTTTAACTTGGAACGTACTAAAGTTCTGACGACCATCGATGAGGAACATTCTTTAAGACAGTCTCATAACAACCCGATGATTAAAGAGCTGTACAAAGAGTATTTGGGAGAGCCGAATTCTCATCTGGCTCACGAACTTCTTCATACTGAGTACCAAGATCGGAAAGGCGGTAAGAAGTTAAGAGCTGAAGATATCTGGAAAGAAATCACTCTCTGTTAGACAAAAACTAATCGGCCCGAGAAACGAAGCTCGGGCCAAATTCTCTGTGTGTCTCTTAATCCAGAGAAAGCAGACTAGTCTTGTTGAAGCTGCCTGGTAACTGCGGTGAACTGTTCACCGAAGCCTACATCGTAAAGAGCGGCCGGACTTGGCATCTCAAATTCAAAGATTCTCGTTAAATCTTGTTCCGAGTTTTTCATCAGTAGAGAAAGGTCGGCTCCTGCCTTCATTGTGAAGAAAGTATTCAAAGAAATATCGTAATTTAATTCGGCTTTTTCTTTGAGTTCGAGCAAATCTTTAGCCCTTGTATTCAAGTGCTTTGTATAGAACTTTGCAACCTCAATAATTTGTTCATTAATGAGGCAATTCTTATTCAAAATGTCCTTTTGCTCTTGAGTAATTCTGGAGTGGCCCAGTTTAGATTCTGCTGAGCGAATCTGTTTAGCCGCATTTTTCTCTATGCCACAGACACGGGGCAAGTAAAACTTTTCAATTTTAAGTAGTGCTCGGTCGATGGCTTCAATATAAAGACGGCAGCACATCATATAGAAGCCGGCATAGCTCTTTGAAAGCTCGGGTGTCGCCCCCTCGGACTTTAATTGAGAATCCATTTTTTGGAAAATTAAGCGAATGGAGTCAGCCGTAGCCATAATCGCAGCCACATCTTCTCCGTCAGCCGTATTTATCAACCCCTCAAGTTGGGCTTTATTAAGTTTTACGCCTCTTGCTTTTAATTTCTCCAAGGAAGAATCAATTAAAGCCTGATTTTGTTTCTCGTCAGCAGCATTTTTTACTTTATTGCGCTCGATCTTTTCTTTGAGCTGAGGAACGGAAGCGTTCAAAGGATTCCAAGACCGTTTGGGACTGCCAATAAGATCTTTCTCCCATTCGATAATTTCTTTTTTACGAGCGGCTATTTTCCGATGATTGTTCTGGATCTGAGAGACCATGCACATGATATCGGTTGAAAAGATTTCCCGCAGGCAGTCATTAACGACTCTGCGGACAGCCGGTTCTTGGTAAACGTATTTACGAACGAGAGAGCGTCCTTCAGGGTGGGCTTCCTGAGCAATAAGCTCAATGCCTTTTTCCAGGTGCGGACGCATATTTGACCAGGTTTTCTCAAAAGTTTGAGATCGTATTACCGTCCTCTCAAAAGCGTAGCAGAGGGGATAAGAGATAAACATACGAAACGGAATCATTTGCTATTCATTCAAACTAATAGAAAACTAAAGGTCTTCACATCAATGCTTATGCGGTGTGATTATGCAAATGATAACTTAATAGTTACTGAATTGTTGAAAAACGAAAGGCAAATTTTTATAATTGAGCATGATAATTATTCTCAATTAATCATGATAGAAACGACACTTAAAGTTGAAGGCATGGCCTGTCCCATGTGCGAATCGCATTTGAAAGATGTGATTAGAAATATTTGTCCGGATGCCAAGATCAATGCGTCTTATAAAAAAGCCGAGATCAAGATCATCAGCCAGAGTGAGCCGGATATGAGACGAATAAAGGCTGAAATTGAGAAGACCGGCTACAGCTTCCTTAGCGGTCATTCTGAACCGTATTCGAAGAAAGGATTTTTTGCTTCCTTGTTTGGAAAGTAAGCTGCAGCCGGAAGAAGGACTAAAATCAGCCCAATTACGGTATGAGGAGCAAAGATGAAAGCGCTAGTCCTTTCCAGCGGCGGAGCAGATAGTACAGTTTGTGTCGCACTTGCCGTTGAAAAACTTGGCAGAGAAAATGTAGCAACGGTTTCTTTTGAATACGGGCAAAAGCACGATAAAGAACTTATCAGTGCTCAGAAGATTGCCGATTTTTATTCGCTAAAGCATTTTGTTCTCAACCTTGAAAACATTTTCAAATATAGTGACTGTTCTCTTTTGAAAAACAGCACTCAAGAAATCGAACATAAGAGCTATGCCGATCAAATTGCGGAAAAAGGGGAAGGTAAGGTTTCGACTTATATCCCTTTTAGGAACGGTTTGATGCTTTCTTCGGCCGCTGCTTTAGCCCAGTCAATTTACCCGGAAGAAGATTGTGAAATTTGGATTGGTGCTCATGCAGATGATGCAGCCGGCCAAGCCTATGCCGATTGTTCTTCGGAATTTACCCAAGCGATGGATCAAGCCATTTCCATTGGAACCTACGGATTGGTTAAGCTTGCTGCTCCTTTGGTGAAGTTCAATAAAGCGCGTGTTATCAAAGAAGGATTAAGGCTGAAGGTTCCTTTTGAGCTTACTTGGTCCTGTTACGAAGGACATGAAAAAGCCTGTGGAAAATGCGGAACTTGTCTTGATCGTTTGAAAGCATTTGAAGAAAACGGGGTAAAAGATCCGATTCCATACGAAGAATAGCAGCACAATGAGTGATTGTCCTTAGCCGTTGCCTTGTATGTCCTGAGGCTGTAGACAAAAGGCTCGGCTATATAATAGAAAGAAAACGGAGCAATCTTATGGGAAATCTATATCTCGGTTTTGATGCCGGTACACAGAGCGTCAAAGTTTCTGTCTATGACGAAAAATTAGAGTGTCTTACCTCACAAAGTCTTCCGACCAGTTTCCGATATCCTAACCCCGGTTGGGTAGAGATGGATTTGGATGATTTCTTGGGAGTCACTCTTAAATGCATTAAGCGCTGCGCAGAGGATTTAAAAGAAATCGGCCGAGATCCCAAAGATATTGTTTCGATTATGGGCGACGGCGTTATCTGCGGTATCGCCGGTGTAAATGCCGAAGGGAAGGCTATCACTCCTTATATTAACTATCTCGACAGCCGTACTCAGGATGACGTGGAGTACATTAATAAAAAGGATCTTTCCATTTGGGGCAGAGAGACTGGGAACCCGGTTGCTTCATGTATGTTCCCGGCTATGTTTGCACGATGGCTTCTCAAGCACAGTACAAAATTCCAAGAACAAGGTGTTAAGTTCGTTCATAACTGCCCGTATATCCTTATGAATTTGGCCGGATTAAAAGGTAAAGACGCCTTTATCGACTGGGGAGCAATGTCCGGTTGGGGCCTTGGCTACAAGGTCATGGAAAAAGAGTGGTCAGATGAACAGCTGGCTATCTTAGGTATTGATAAGCGCTATATGCCAAGAATTCTCAAGCCGTGGGATATTGTCGGAGGCTTAACAAAAGAAATTGCCGAATACACAGGTCTTCGTGAAGGGACAAAGATTTGTGCAGGAGCCGGCGATACTATGCAGTCCATGATTGGATGCGGTAATTTCGAGCCGGGAAAAGGCGTAGACGTTGCGGGCACCTGCGCTATGTTCTGTGTTTCGACCACCGGCATCGTGCCTGAGCTAAGCAAAAAAGGGAACAATCTCATCTTTAACAGCGGTTCTCTTCCTAACACTTATTTTTACTGGGGCTTCATTAGAACCGGCGGGTTAGCTTTGAGATGGTTCAAAGACTCTGTATGCCATAAAGCTGACGATGCTCTTTACTACACAGATCTTAGTGCCAGAGCTGAAAAAGTGCCGGCAGGCAGCAACGGTGTTCTTTTCCTTCCATATCTGACAGGCGGCCAGGATGAGACGCAAAAGAAGAGCAGCTGCTTCTTGGGCTTGACCCTTGATGATGATCAGGCGGTAATGTGGCGCTCCGTCCTTGAATCCATTGGCTATGACTACATGGAGATCACCGATATCTATAGAAAGGCCGGCGTGGATTTGAACCGAATCACGGTAACTGAGGGCGGCAGCCGAGACTCTCTATGGAATCAGATCAAATCAGACATGTTGGACAGCGAAGTCGTCCGTTACAAGAATAAGGGCGGGGCTGTGGTGACCAACTGTCTCTTTGCTGCCTATGCGGTAGGTGATTTCAAAGACATCATTCCTAATTTACGGAAGGTTTTAGTCGTTGATAAAGAATATGCACCGAGAAAGGAAATGACTTCCCTGTACCGCAAACTTCACTCTTTCCAAAAAGATCTGATTAAGAGCGATATGCCGGAAGCCTTTAAACGGTTGTGGGACATTAAGAAGATAGTCAAAGAAGGCTAATTCGAAAGTTATTGTATTTGGACCGAGCTATTTCGATACCTCGGTCTTTTCTATTGGTAGAATTCCGCCTAGGCAACGTTCAGCCTAGGCTAAATTATTTGAATTGCATTATGAAATTACTTGAAGGCAAAAGAATACTTATTACTGGCATCTCTTCTCAACGTTCTATTTCCTATGGGATAGCCAAGGTTTGTTTTGAAGAGGGTGCACAACTGACGCTTACTTACAACAATGAGAGATTTAAGGACAGAGTTCAAGGTTTTGCCAATGATTTCAGTGCAGGTGATGTCATCAAGATGGATGTGACTTCCGATGATTCCATTGACGCAGCTGCTTCTGCTCTTAAAGAAAAATGGTCTGGAGGCTTTGACGGATTTGTTCATTCTATTGCTTGGGCGCCTCGGGAATGCATTGAAGGCAGTTTTTTGGAAGGCATTTCCAGAGAAGGTTTTCTTCAGGCTATGAATGTTTCAGTTTATTCCTATGCGGCTTTAGCAAAAGCATTTAGTCCGCTTCTTAGAGAGAGAGCTTCTATTATCACAATGAGCTATCTCGGTGCTGAGAAGATTGTGCCGAACTACAACACGATGGCTATCTGCAAGTCTGCGCTGGAATCCGTTACCCGTTACATTGCTGCCGATCTTGGAGAAAGAGGCATCCGGGCCAACAGTATTTCTTGCGGACCGATTAAAACTCTAGCAGCCAGCGGCATTAAAGATTTCGGACTTTTGATGAAACTGGCTAAGGATTTGAGCCTGTTAAGAAGCTTAGTTAGCACAGAAGAAGTTGGTAATTTAGCCGCATTCCTTCTGTCGGAAAAATCTTTTGGCATTACAGCTGAGACCGTTTACATTGACGGCGGCTTCAATAAGGTTGCCGGACGTCTTCTGAAGGACGAATGATCCTAGAGGCAACTCTCTCACAGAAAAACCTCCGTCCGAAAGGACGGAGAGGTTTTACGAGATCTTAGTTTTTCCCTTAAATCCAAAGAGAACCTGCACAAAAAAGCAAAGAAAGAGCCAGGACCGCATTCACCGGACGTGTGTATTGAGAGAAGAGGTGAGCAAAGGCGGATCCGAAGGCTGACCAGATTAAATTGCAGCCTGAACCCATTGCGGCTAAGAAGAAAGAAAATCCTGCCAATATCCATGGATCCGTGAAATGCGGAAGAATAAAGGTCTGCATTGAAACGATGCCGTAGACCATAATTTTTACGTTGACAAACTGAAGGCAGAATCCGGAGATAAAGGCTTTTTTCTTATCTATTTCAAATGGCTTAAGACTATAAACTGCTTTCAAGATCTTCCATGCCAGCCAAACCAGATAAAGGGTTCCCAAAATTTTCATGGGGCCCATGATTTCCGGGATTAGGCTGTTTAAAGCAGCGCATCCAATACAGCAAAGAAGCATTACTGCAAAAAAGCCGGTAATAACTCCTAAATTGAACGGCAGCGCTTTAAAGAATCCAACTCTCATTCCCCATGACATTGACATTAAATTGTTTGGTCCTGGCGTGATAGTCGATGTAAAGCAATAAAAGATAAAAGTCGGAAGAGAAAACATGGGATTCTCTGGGAGAGGACTAGGCGTGCTGGTTAAGAGGTTCGTATTTCTTGATAAGAGAAGTGTTTACAATTTGCCGAGCCTGCCACGCGTCGTACTCTGACTGCATTGCGAGCCAAGTTTCAGGTGTTGGGCCCGGTAGAGCGGAGGAAAAACGAACGGCCATTGTTGCAGTGATAGGGGACTTCCCCTTGATAATTCTGGAAACAGAACTGGGAGCAACGCCAATGTTACGGGCAAATTCACGGATACTGACATTCAGGAATTCAAGTTGTTCGGCTACGATTTTTCCCGGATGTGGTGGATTGAACATAGTAGTCATCAATGATAATCCTCGTAATTAATTACATAAGCATCGCCGTCAATAAATTGAAAGGTAAGGCGCCAGTTGCCGGAGACTCTTACAGACCAGATGTCGCTCCTATCCCCCTTGAGCTGGTGGAGACGGTACGAAGGTAAGTTCATTTCTTGCACGTCTTTTATTCGGTTCAACAAGAATAGGCGTTCCGATAGTTTCTCTGCATGGGCAGCTTGAATACCAGCTTTCGAGCCTGTTTCAAAGAATTTTTGGAGTCCTTTGTGGAACCAGCTTTTAATCATTGTCGCATATACTTATTAAATGTATTCATTATACTTATATGTTGCGTGTTGCGCAACACTAAAAAGGAAATGAGGCTCGACAACGCTCACTAAAACCGGCCAGGAAATCCAAAAAAATTCGGGCGACGCACCCAAGGTAATTCGGCATTCTTGAGTTACCTAATTCCGCCGTTTCCGAAGGTTGTGAACCGTGATTAAAGGCGCCTCATTCTGCGTCTGGTAGTGACTGGGATATTTTTTTGCTGTTCCTTGAGAGATGAACTCCCGTCCGAGGCTTCTTACTTTATTCATTCCGATCTTACATTTGTGGGTAGTCGAGCCAAAAGCCGTCAAAAAAGCCACTTTGGAATATGCCAAATGGGACGATTACATCATGGTCTAAGGAGGTAAAGTTGGAAAAGAAGAGCTTGTATGTAAGAATTCTGATGGAGAGGGTTGATGGCACTTTTGCAAAATCCACTATTTTCCGACTGGCATTCCACTTTTTCCGGCAGCCGATCCACAAGGTAGTCTTTTCTGGCATGGAGATCACTCTTCTTCCGGCATCTAACCACATTAAGTCTGAGTTTTTTCACTCTTAAAAAACGATTACTCAATTCCTTCTAGGAAAGAAGATTTAGCAAGATAGAGAGACAGAGAAGAAGGGTGGGCGTCCTGCCGATCTTTGCGGGTTTACCAGCCGATTTTTAGTGAACGATGCACTTGAAGATCTCTTTGGGGCTCACTGGCCACAAATTTGAACCCACGTACACGTCCATCAAAATAGGAAAGTCGTTCCAACCTTTGCCTTATGGCATAAAGTACCTACAGAATGAGTCTTAATCCTTTCTAAACAGGGAAATCATTCCGACTTGACAAGGCTTTTGTTCCAAAGTGAGATATGGTCGCGGAAATTCCAACGCCAATGAAGTCAGCGCTCCTAAACCCCTTGCAAGAAGGTAAAAAATAATGCCGACAAAAAGACTGGAGATAAGCTCAAAAACAAACTCTCCGAACTTAAATTCCTTGCCCTCAATGATTTTTTGAGTACGCCGAAGCGTCTCGCCGAACAAAAATATCGCTAGGGGAGAGTCGTGTGAAAAAAGCTCAGGAATTGATGGTTCTTCTCCGGCATTTATCTACCTTTTGTATATAAGTGCTTATTTTCCATACAGTTTAGTTTTTAGTTGTCAGATATATAAAACGTGTAGGTATTAAGGGAAAACGTTTATGCGAGGTTTTTAGCCAAAACTGCTTGAGACTGTTAGAGCATTGTAAGGTTTTGTACGGCGGGTTTTTGTGACACCAAGGTTTCACTTATTGACCTCCGAAATTTCCAGGGGATAGGATTATTACAAAATGTAACAACTGTTTTTATATGAATGATAACGTTTTCTACAGATTACCTAGAGACGCCCAACGGTTCGTCCTTGATGCAGTTTTTAATTTACCTTCTTATAAATGGTATCAATACACTGCTGAATTAGGTAGATATTTTGGTCCTGATACCGAAAGATACGCTAACGAGACCCATCTCTATTGGAAAAACGGTTCGGTGGTTCCTGCAACCAAGACTAAAGAAAGGCTCATTAGGATTGCTCCGAAATATCTAGAAACAAGTCAAAAGATAAAGCTAGTTGAGTTAATTGCCAAGCCATATATTTCCTCAATGTATCTCTCCTATGGTCAGGAGGATATTAGTTTTCTGGTAAAGGAACCGTTAGAGCCACAACTTCAAACAGCTCAAAATAAAATAGCCCAGTTTTTAAGGCCTCAAACAGCACGTATGCCAGAGCTCCCCTCGGATTTTAAAAGAACCCTTGTTTGGCTTTACGATAACGAAGCCACAGCAACACAGGCAATTCTCAGCATTGTTGAAGCAGAAAAAAAGAACCAGCTGGATGAGCAACTTAAAACCCGCATCCCTGGCATTCTCAACCAAATGGTGGCCTTCTATAACGACCCTGATAAATATGGAGAATTTCGGACTACATTGAAATTTAGTAACGGAAGCCTTACATTTAGAATATATCGTGACGAACCTTCGCATTTCTGGTATTACGTAATTGGAATCGTTCTTCTATTTTTAATCCTTTCTTCCTTCTAAGCGATAACAAATGAGCAATGAATTAACTTTACAAAACATAGTTGGCTCTCTTGTTGCAGACTTGCCAGAGAGCTCAAAATTAGAATTGGCTAAATTCGCCATGCAAAAAAGAATTGAGGTTGCTGCTACTCTTGAATCTGCAAAACAGTCAGGTATTCTTCACGATACCGAAGTCAACCATGCAATCTCTCAAGTCGCAGCCCTCTCAGAAATTCCTACTTCGGAAAGAAGAAGTACAACAATTAATACCTCCATCACTTCGATGGATGGCAGAATCCGTACAACCATTACCTCCAAGAAGTCTTTGTTTTAGTTTTGCTTTTCAATAGTTTTCGCCCGCTGTAAGAAGCGGGCTTTTTGGTTAGAAGAAAGTGGCTGTATGTTTATGTGGCCACAAAAAAGTGCCATCGTCCATCTCCATCAGAATTCTCATTCTTTAGGACTCCGAGTTCGACATTGTTATTTGTTCAGCCTATATTTCACGATTGACAAAAAAATAATGTTGTTCGCATTCATTATGTGCTTCGAAATAAAGCTTGCGGTGCTCACTGGCTTTGAGTGAATTAAACACAGAATGGATTTCGCGAGTTTGTACGGCGGATCTTTAAAAAATAGTCATTTTCGCCGAAGGAAAAGAAGCGTCTGAAAGAAGAAAAAGGTCCCCTTAAAATCCTTTCTTGCTCCAATTCTTCCAGAGGATAAAAGTAAACCTAGATTAACTAAAAAGACGTTTCGTTGTTCAATTCCGAAAATAGGAGAAGATAGAGGGTATTTTTGGATAGAGAACTTTGCATGAGAGCTGTCAGGTCTTTTTCATAATGAAGAGATATACAAACAAAAATACCTGAATCTCATGTTTTTGAGCATTAGAAAATCCAAAACTGCCTGGGTGCTGTTCTTGACAGGGGCAAGTGTCCTGAGTTTTCCGTCCTTTGCACAAAGTTATGCATATTTAACGGAGCAAGATAAGGTAAGAATCAATACTCTGGGGGAGTCCCCTTACAGGAAAGAGCTGATAGGAGAGTACGTATCTCAGCTCCGATCCAGAACCAAAGCCGCAGGAGTAAAGACAGAAGAAAATCTTCCTCCTATGCCGAATGGTCTTGATGATAGAAAAGGTATCGTGAGTAACGACTGCCTCAAATGCAGCTTTTTTCTAACGAATGCGAAGAAAAGAAAAATCGGAGAGACTGCACTATTACCACCCTCGAAAGATTCCGCGTTATTTTATTCGCGGGCGACAGTACTTGCTCCGATTTTTTGTTTATATCTTACAGCAAACCGATGGAAGCCTCAAGTTTTTGATTTGGTTTAAGAAGGTTTTAGTAATTTACATACTCGAAGACTTTTCTAGATTTTCAAAGCAGTGTTAAGACTCATATTAGTTCCTTCAAAGTATGGTGTGCAAGATACGGTCATCAAAATTTTTCACACCATTTTTCACACCATTTCGTCCACGATTTAATGAAAATACGCTGAGTCATATGACTCTTATTGAGAAAAAAATTAAAAAAATTGAATGTCAAAAACTGTATGATTTTTAAGGCTTTTTAAGACCTTATGAGGCAATTGAGAAGCTAATTGGGATTAGATTCTGGCGGAAGGGGTGGTAATACAAACTATAATAAAATCAAAAGGTTACGAATAAAGATTATTCAATGTCACCAAAATGTCACCATTTTCTTTAAAAAAATTTAGGTAATTTTTATTTTTGAAGGTGAAGATTTTTAAGATTCTCTGAAAGTTTGGCTGCCGGAATAAGTTACGAAGAGAAGAGCTTTGATTCTTTTTAAGTACACTTCATTTAGAAAAATATCACCGGGAGAATTCTTCTATTTAGAGTCTATAATCATTAAAAATGGAAAAATTCTGATTAACTTAAAGAGTCTAAATAGAAAAACAAGCCTCTTTACCGGCGGATATATAGGAATGCAAAAAGAACTTAACGGTATGTTTTGGAATACAGGCTCATTTGATCTAGATCTGCCGTACATTGGAGATAAAAAAAAGGCTTGTGCAATATTCAAGAAGAATCTGGTTGAAATTACTTGGAATTGCATGAGAAGTCTTGAAAACAACCCAACGACTCTGCCACAGACAGCTACAATTCTCGAAGGCCAATCTGTTGGAGGTATAAGTATTTTTGACTTAATGCAAGTGAAAAATTACGGAGACGGCTGTAAAAATTTAATTTTGCAACTGTTTAACGATGAATTTTCTTTAAGTATTAAATCTGCTTGTCTCATACATTCTTTTGTTGCGAAGGAAGATGCGCTTGAATGGGGAGTAATCAGAAATAAAGCAGTATCTCTCCATAACATTAAATATGTACCGCCGACAGAAAATCTATCCCAGATTTTAGAGGGAGGGTTTAATTATCTGACAAAGGAAATTAAATCTCCTGCGGAAAGAGCTATTGCAACTTTTTTGTTCATGGCAAGAACTCAACCCTTCTACGATGCCAATAAAAGAACGGCCTCTTTGATGATGAACGGCTGCTTAATGAAAGATGGTTATTTTCCCATAACCGTCTTAAATCGTGAAGCCGAACTATTTCATAAAGAACTTGGGAAATTCTATGAAACTGGTGATGCTAACGGTATGTTTAAGTTCTTTGAAAATAACTTGAAGGAACTCTATACGCCTCAACAAAGAAAAGATTTCCCTAGACCATTAATCGAACTAGAAAGGTAAAGCTTTGGCAAATTTGGGTTACATCCGGGTAAGTTCAGTTGATCAAAATACTGCCCGGCAATTGGATGGAATCGCCTTAGATCAGACCTTCATTGATAAGGCGTCCGGAAAGAATACTGATCGGCCTCAACTGCATTGTCTTCTAGAAAAGGTTTCTGCCGGTGATATTGTTTATGTCCATAGTATGGACCGACTCGCACGCAACTTACAAGATCTTCTTACTCTGGTTGAAACTTTCAATAAAAGAGGAGTGACCGTAAAGTTTAAGAAAGAGTCTATTGAATTCAGCCCAGACAAGGAAAAGAATCCTATGTCGGTGCTGCTGCTTCATCTGCTGGGAGCCGTTGCACAATTTGAACGTTCTCTTATTCTCGAAAGACAAAAAGAGGGAATTGCAAAGGCAAAGGAAAGAGGAGCTTTTAAAGGACGAAAACCTATAGATTCGGAAATTTTGAAAAGCGCAAAAGTTCTGGTTGAGAATGGGCTGCCTATGGGAAAAGTAGCAAAGCAGCTGGGAGTTGCGCAAAGTACTTTGTATAAGTACGCAAAGAAAAAGCCGTCCGGCTATGAGTGGAAGATTTAAAAAAACTGGAAATAATTATGGCAAAAAGTGTAGAAGAACAAGTAGAAGATATCTTCAAGGAAGAATTAAAAAAATTAAAGGTTAAGTACTTTACTAAGACTGAACCCATTAACCCTTCTATTGATAATGCATTAAAAAAAGGCCCATCAAAGGCTAATAAAGACGGAGGAAACTTTCCAGATATCAAGGTTTTTCTGGAGACACAAAATCAAAGACCCATCCCTGTGATGATTGAGGTTAAGGGTTTAAAAAACAAGCTTATCAAACTTGATAAATCTAAAAATATTGATCAGTCTACTGCGGCGGTAACTGGCTATGCAGTCAACGGAGCTGTGCATTACGCTAAGGTGGTTCTTCAGCACTCTGATTACGAAGAGGTAATTGCAGTTGGATTGAACGGGTATAAAAAACCGGACGGTTCTCTAGAAACAGAGTTTCAAGCCTTTTATCTCTCTCGCAATAATGAGTTGTATCCAAAATTATTGGATGACGTAACGGATTTTTCTTTGTTTAAGGAAACCAATTTGGAGCACCTTGTTGATCTGTTAGATAAGGTGAATTTATCGGAAGAAGAGTTAGAAAAATTAAAAAAAGAAGCCGAGTCGAGTTTAGAGAAAAGTATTCAAAAAATTCACCAGAGCCTTTATGACGATGTAGTTCTTAAACCTCTTCTAAATACCGATCAAAAACTTTATCTGTTCTGCGGTTTGATTATGGCAGCTCTCCCTATTAAGGACGTGGCGAACTTAACTCCTGCCGATTTGAAGGGAAATAAATCGGCAAGAAATAACGACGGACTGACCCTGTACACCCGCATAGAAGAGTTTTTGAAAGATAGAGGAACGCCCGACGAAAAACGACAAATTATTCTCAACTTACTGGGCAATATATTTAGTAACGAAAAATTGTATAAGCCGGTTAATGGAGAAAGCAAATTTAAGACTTTATTTGCACAAGTTTTGTCCGACGTAATTCCCTATTTCAATTCTAGGCTGCATCTGGACTTTACCGGGAAGATTTTTAACAAACTCAGCGAGTGGGCAAATATTAGTACGGACAAGTTGAATGATGTTGTACTTACGCCGAGATATGTGACAAACCTGATGGCTCGGTTGGCTCAGACCAATAAAGATTCATTTGTCCTAGACTCTGCAATGGGTTCAGCAGGTTTCTTAGTTTCGGCACTGGAAATTATGCTCCAGGATGCAAAAGATTCGATTTCAGATCAGGAGCTCCTGAAAGAAAAGATAAAAAAAATTAAATCCGAACAAATTTGCGGGATCGAAATTCTAGATACTATTTTCATGTTGGCTGTGATGAATATGGTATTGGTAGGTGACGGTTCTTCTAATCTTCAACATTCCGACAGTTTGACAACGACAATAGACTTTCCTGCTACTGTTTTTCTTCTTAATCCGCCATACTCAGCAGATGGGAAAGGATTCAACTTCGTAGAAAAAGCTCTTTCAAAAATGCAAAAAGGTTTTGCATGTGTTTTGATTCAGGAGAATGCTGGCGCAGGTAATGGTGGAATTTATCCGGCAAAAATATTAGAGAAAAGTTCACTAATCGCAAGTATTAAGATGCCCCTAGATCTCTTTTCCGGTAAGGCATCAGTCCAAACTGCCATTTACCTTTTTGAAGCGGGTAAACCTCACAATGCAGACAATCTAGTAACTTTTATAGATTTCACGGAGGATGGGTATACCAGAATGAACCGAAAGAAATCTGGTCAAGACGTTAATCTCCGAGATACAGATGATGCTAAAGGCCGCTATGTTGAGCTAGTTGCTCGAGTTTTAAACAGAAAAACTTCTACGGACTACTATACTGAAGCCAACGGGAAACTCATTAAAGATACTATTTCTTTAGCCGGCAACGATTGGACTTTTTCTCAACATGTCAAGATAGATAACAAACCTTCGTTGGAAGACTTCAAGCAAGCTGTCAAAGATTATTTGTCTTGGAAAGTATCGGAAATCATCCAAAGAGGAGATTCTTCCTTGGGAAAATAACGAACCCCCGTTTGTTAGAGCTTGAAAATAACTTCAAGAAAAACGGGGGTAGATTTGGTGATTTCTTAATCTCAGATATTTTTACTTTAAAAAAAGGTACTCGTTTGACCAAAGCACAAATGATTAAAGGATCAATACCTTTTATTGGTGCTTCCGCTCAAAATAATGGCAAAACGGGAACTGTAGGAAACAATACAAATCTTCACTCAGGTAACACAATTTCAGTTTCTTATAACGGAAGTGTTGGGGAGGCTTTTTATCAGCCACTGTCTTATTGGGCCTCAGATGACATCAATGTTCTTTATCCCAACTTTGAGCTAACTCATCGAATTGCTTTGTATATTATTACGGCCCTTAGAAAACTAGGGAAAAGCTATGGATACGGTTTTAAATGGCATTTGAAGAGAATGGAGAAGGACTCAATAAATCTTCCGGTTAACGATAAAGATCAGTTGGATCTCCAATTCATGGAAGATTACATTCGAGAACTCGAGGAAGATTACATTCGAGAACTCGAGGAAGATTACATTCGAGAACTCGATACTTATTTGAAAGTTGCTGGACTAAATGATTACGAACTATCGGATGATGAGTTACAGATTTTAAAAAACCCTCCGAACTATTCTTCCTTCAAAGTTAACGAACTTTTTCTGGTGGAACAATCAAAGAAAAAATTTAATGCCAATTCTGTTAAGTTTGGAGGCAGTTTCCCCTATGTAGCCAGAGGGTCTTCGGCCAACGGCATTCGAGGCTACATAGATCAAAATCCAGTGTATCTAAATGAAGCAAGAACAATCTCTTTTGGACAAGATACTGCCACTGCTTATTATCAAGATAAGGAATTTTTTACCGGAGACAAAATTAAAGTCTTTAAAGCAAAAGAGCAAGAACTGAATGAAGAAACTGGATTATTTCTTGTTGCTACGTTACAAAAATCTTTTTCTCTTTACTCCTGGGGAGGTTCTTCTTTCTCTCAAGATGCACTAGAAAACGAAAAGATTTCTATTCCTCTCAATGATAATAAAGAACCTGATTGGAATTACATGGAGGCGTTTATTAAAGCAGTAAAGAAACTAGTTATAGCGGATGTTGTGAAATTCAAAAATGAGTACATTGAAAAAAGTAAGCAAGCCATTAAATAGATAATCGCTCTGCATTTTGCTCTAGAGAATGAAGCACTATTGGAATGATTACGGGAATTGAAAAAAGTATGGACAAAGTGACAAAGGAAGTAATAGCTCTCCAAAACAAAATAGCTAATAAGGTACTGGAGACTCAGCTTCAAAATGCTTTAGAGGATATGGGTAAGGACGATTCTATTGCCGATACGATAAGGGAAAAACATTTCTCAAAAGGAGTTCCTGTGACATACGGGGATCTTGAGGATCGTGACATCTCCCCGTCCTTTCGGACGAGGCTTCTCACTTCATCGACTCCAACCTTACATTCGTAAGGAATTATAGTGTCTCCATGAGTTGCGGCTATTGCCGCAAGACGGTATGCCCAGCCGCCTTTAACTGCACTATGCCCTGCCGCTTGATGTTTAATGCAGCTGCATAGTCTCGTTGGTTATGCTGTCCGCAATGAG
>NZ_BAAGDP010000028.1:0-29743 GCF_054660695.1 Turicimonas sp. TL08 | reverse complement strand
TTTTGCTTAGACCGCCTCCTATCCGCTTCCTGTTCGTTGAACATGCATTTTGCTATCAGCTTCCTTCAGATTCAACGTCGCCGTTGAACCCTTGCCGAGTCGCTAACCTTTCCCCTCATCGGGCAGGTTCGGGATTTGCACCCTATAGAGAGACGCCCTGCTGGGCGCACATGCCAAAAAGCGAACTCCGATGAGTTCGCTTTTTGTTGGCGGAAAGAAAAGTCAGAACTAGACTATAACGACTTCCGGCTCAAGCTTTACGTTAAAGCAGTTTTTGACACGGACGCGAATATCTTGGGCCATCCCGACAACGTCTTCGCCGAAAGCACTGCCGTAATTGACAATAATCAAAGGCTGTTTTTCATAGACGCCGACATCGCCCATTCTTAAGCCTTTTAATCCCGCATTATCGATAAGCCAAGCTGCCGACACTTTATAGCGTCCTCCGGCCATCGGATAAGCGACCACTGACGGATTCTTTTCTTGCAGGGCGTGAAATTCTTCACGGCTTAATACCGGATTTTTGAAGAAACTGCCTGCACTTCCAAGTTTATGAGGAGAGGGAAGTTTTCTCTTTCTGATAGCAATCACGGAATTGTAGATATCCGTCGGATGAAGCTCGGGTGCGTGATTGGACTGCAGATGCTCTCTCAAGTCCTTATAGCTAATCACCGGTTCCCATTTCTTTGGCAGCTTGAAAGTCACGGAGGTGATAAAAGCATTCTTCATTTCCGGCTTCTTGAACACAGAAGTTCTATAGCCGAAATCGCACTCTTCATTGCTGAGGACTTTACGTTCTTTGGTCTTCAGATCAAAATATTCAACGCAATGAATTCTCTCGGCCACTTCCATACCGTAAGCGCCGATATTCTGAATCGGAGCACCGCCTACCGTTCCCGGAATCAAAGTAAGGTTTTCTAAACCGGGCTTTTTCGCATCCAATGTTCTTAGAATAAAACTGTGCCAATCTTCACCGGAAGCTGCTTTTACGTAATAGAACTCCTCATCCTCGCCGGCTGCTTCAACCCCATAAAGATGGTTGCGGAGAATAATTCCATCGAAATCCTGACTGAACAAAATATCAGAACCGCCCCCGAGAATTAAGAATCTTTTCTCCGGGTATTGGGAAAGGAAGTCCGCAGCCTTCTCTAAATCCTCGGCGGTTTCAATATCAGCGAATTCTTTGGCTTTCGCAGTTATCCTAAATGTATTTAACTTCGTGAGGTCAACGTCATTCTTAACGGAAAAGCTCATAAAGATGCTCCGATTCTTATGCTTTTAATCTATTTAGTATTTTCTCTCTAATACTGTCGTTATCCAAGCCGCATTCCTTAAACAAGGAAAGATTGTCTCCTTGTTCCACAAACTTGTCAGGAATGCCGACTTGCAAAACTGGAAGTGCGCGGCCAAATTCTGCAATGGCTTCCAAACAAGCAGAGCCAGCTCCGCCTTGAATAACATTTTCTTCAGCGGTCACAATTAAATCATGATTTTCGGCCGCTTCTTTAATAATTTCTTGATCCAAAGGTTTCACGAACCTCATATCGACAAGAGTTGCATCAAGTTCTTCTGCCAGCGGGAGCAATTGATAAACCATGGAGCCAAAAGCCAAAATGGCCACACGTTTTCCTTTTTCTGCCCCTGATTTTCTCATCACTCTTGCCTTGCCAAGCGGAAGCTCCTGCATCGCCTCGACAATCTCAACGCCCGGTCCCTTCCCTCTCGGATAGCGGACAACAGCCGGACCGTTGTATTTATACCCCGTATAGAGCATTTGGCGCGTTTCATTCTCATCACTTGGAGCCATGATGACCAAATTCGGAATGCAGCGCAGGAAAGAAAGATCGAAGGCGCCGTGATGGGTTGCGCCGTCAGCCCCAACAATGCCGCCTCTGTCAAGCGGAAAAAGAACCGGCAGATTCTGCAGAGCCACGTCATGCACGATCTGGTCAAAGGCTCTCTGAGAAAAAGTTGAGTAGATCGCACAGACAGGCTTCATGCCGTCAATTGCCAAGCCGGCGGCAAATGTCACGGCATGCTGTTCAGCAATGGCAACATCAAAAAATCTATCCGGAAACTTCTTAGCAAAATTAGTAAGCCCCGAACCGGATTCCATTGCCGGCGTAATCCCAACAATCTTCTTATCTTTGGCTCCTATCTCGCAAAGCCAGTCACTAAAAACTTCCGTGTAAGTCTTTGCATGAGCTTTAGCTTGAATTCCGACCTTCACATCAAACGGTGAGATGCCATGGTACTGTGTCGGGTCATGAGCAGCCGGCTCGTAGCCGTGACCCTTCTCCGTGACGATATGAAGAACAAGTGGGCCCGGTAACTCTTTCATGTTCTTGAGCAAAGGAATCAAAGCTTTCAAATCATGTCCGTCGATAGGACCATGATAATTAAGACCAAACTCTTCAAAAAGTGTGGAGGCAGGAGCTACGATGCCCTTACTGTATTCTTCGGCCTTTCTTGTCAAATCATAAAGGCGCGGAATCGGACGGACCAAAGCCTTTACCGATTCACGAGCTTGGGCGTAAAAGCGTCCGCTCATCAAACTGAAGAAATGCTTGCTCAATGCTCCTACGGGAGGAGAAATAGAACAATCATTATCATTTAGGATAACCAAAAGACGAATGTCTTTCATGTCCCCTGCACAGTTCATGGCTTCAAATACCATGCCTGCGGTCATTGCTCCGTCGCCGATAACTGCCACGTGATGCCGGTCTCTGAGTCCTCTTTCACGCGCGGAGACTGCCATACCTAAGGCGGCGGAGATGGAAGTTGAAGAGTGACCTGTTCCGAATGCATCGAACTCACTCTCGGTAATCTTCGGAAATCCTGACAAACCTTGGTATTGGCGGAGATGAGCCATTTGCTCTCTTCTGCCGGTAAGAATCTTATGGGCATATGCCTGATGGCCGACGTCCCAAATCAACTTGTCTTCAGGAGTGTCAAAAACGTAGTGAATTGCAATGGCTAATTCGACACAACCCAAAGAGGAAGACAGATGCCCTCCGGTTTTTGAGACTGAATCAATAATAAAGGCCCGAAGCTCTTTTGCTAAGACCTCAAGCTCCGGAATACTGAGTTTTTTTAGATCTCCGGGAGAATTAACAGTTTCAAGCAGCTCATACATAGTTAGTGATCCCGGGAATAAATAAAGTCGGCAATTTCTCTGAGACGGAGTGTTTTATTACCGCCGACGATATTTTCAATTTTTTGCACTGACGCCAGGGCCAGCTCATATTGTTCTTTTGCTAACTCACGAGATTTATCTAATCCTAAAATAGAAACGTAAGTCGGCTTGTTTTCTAATGCATCTTTACCGGCCGTTTTACCAAGCTTCTCTGCGCTTGAGACAACGTCCAAAATGTCATCGACAATCTGAAAAAGCAAACCTACGGCATTACCGTAGGATGAAAGTGCTTCAACCAATTCCTCGCTGGACGATTCTTCTTTCGCACACCAAATGCCCGACATAACGGCAGCATGAAGAAGAGTCCCTGTCTTCAAAGCATGCATATGCCGGAGCTCTTCCAAAGTCATCTTTTTACCGACCATAGATAAATCGATGGCTTGTCCGCCGCACATACCGCGGCTCGAAGCGGCGTCTGCAAGTAAAGAAATAAGGACAAGCTTTTGGTGAGGATTAAGAGTAGTCTCGGAAATATAAATGAAGGCTTCCGGCTGAAGCGCGTCTCCGGCAAGCATTGCCATCGCCTCGCCGTATTTTGCGTGAGTTGTGGGCTTTCCGTGACGCAGCATATCATTATCCATGCAGGGAAGATCATCATGGATCAATGAATATGAATGAACGCACTCGATGGCAAGAGCCACTCTGTCTGCGTTGTGCTCATCAGCCCCAAATAGTTCGCTTACTGCGTATACCAGTAGAGGACGGACTCTTTTTCCGCCTCCTATAACGGAATAACGCATGGCTTCATGCAGGATTTTGGGTTCAAGATCTGTTGGAGGCAAAAGCTCTCCTGCAGCTACCTCCACTCTTTGCTGGCAATCTTTGACCCACTCATTAAAACTTTTACTCATATTTCTTTTTATTGTTAACTAAAAAGGCACATCGTCTTTTAAGTCTGAAGAAGTGATTGCAGTCAGTTCGGAATCCAGCTTCTGAATTTTTTTCTGAGCTTCATCCAAAAGTTTTTGACAATGAGAACCTAATTCGATACCTCTCTGATATGTCGCCACGGACTCTTCCAGAGTAAGACCACCTTGGCTCATTTTATTGGAAAGCTGTTCCAATTCAGCCAAAGCCTCTTCGTAGGACATTTGAGAAATTTCCTTTGTTTTATCTTGTGCCATTTTTCTTGCTTTTCTCAGAAAGTAGTACTTTACCTAACTTTATCCTATTTAAAAAGATTTTAAATGGTTAAAGGTCTAGAAAGCGCATGAAATTCAGATCTGAAAGATATTCAAACGAATTCTATACGCCTCAGAAAACACCGGGATTTCGTTCCATGCCCTCGAACCAAACATTACAATCTCGGCATTAACCGGAGAGATTATGATTTATACCACTTTGATGAATGTTCAGGAACTCCACGCAATCCTTGTTAATCAAAAGATTACAGGCAAAAAAGTTCCTCTTTGTGTTCTTGACTGCCGCTGCAGCATCGGAAATCCGGACATCGGCATTGAACTTTATAAAGAAGGTCATATCCCGGGCGCGGTTCTATGCGATTTTGATAGAGTTGTTACAGGCAAGGTCTGTCAGGGAACAGGCCGTCACCCAATGCCCGACCGAGAAACTTTTATCAAGAACATGGAAGCCCTCGGCGTAAGTTCCGATAAACAGATTGTCATTTACGACCAAGGAGGACTTGGATTTGCTACTAGGTTGTGGTTCCAGCTTCGCTGGATCGGTCTGGAAAAAGTCGCAGTCCTCGACGGCGGTTATCAAGCATGGGTAAATCAGAAATTCCCCGTTTCGACTGAACCAGCCGTTCCGGAAGCCGGAGTTATTAACGCTAACAAACCGTTTGAAATCCCGACCGAAATGAAAACGGTGCAGGACAATTTGAAAACTCATGAGTATCTTGTCCTGGATGGCCGTTCAGAGTCTCGTTTCCATGGCATCGGCGAAACTATTGATAAGAAAGCGGGGCACATTCCGGGTTCCGTTTGCCGTTCCGGCTCAATGAACTTCAACAAAGACGGGACTTTCAAATCTCCGGTTGAACTTCGTAAAGAATTTCTTGAGTTGTTGAACGGAAGAAAACCAAGCCAAATCATCAACAGCTGCGGC
This sequence comes from Turicimonas sp. TL08, assembly GCF_054660695.1. Classification (NCBI taxonomy): domain Bacteria; kingdom Pseudomonadati; phylum Pseudomonadota; class Betaproteobacteria; order Burkholderiales; family Sutterellaceae; genus Turicimonas; species Turicimonas sp. TL08. The sequence continues at coordinate 24,480 of NZ_BAAGDP010000028.1, read as the reverse complement.
TCCGGCGTCAATGCTTCAGTTAATCTGTTTGCAATGGATTTATGCGGTTTAGTCGGATCTCATCTTTATACAGGCTCTTGGAGTCAGTGGATTGACGATGAATCAAATCCCATTGCCTGCAATTAACGAACAACTTTTTTCTTGGAGGTTGAGGAATCCGTAAACCTCCGAGAAATTCAAGGATGCAGATTAATGCGTATGCAAAGACCCAGTCGCTACGATTGCAAGCAGAACGCCTAGGACAATAAAGAGCATCTGCGTAAAAAAGGCAGTTCTGCCCTTCTTGATCATCTCCGGCATCAAATCGGACAAGGCAATGTAAATAAAGCTTGCGGCAGCCACTGCAAATGCGTATGGAATAAGCCAGCTGACTTTGTCTAAGAGGAAGTAGCCGAGAATCCCGCCGAGAACGGACGTAAAGCCCGAAAGCAGGTTATAGAACAAGGCTCGGCCTTTACTGAAGCCGGAATGAAGAAGAACCATAAAGTCTCCGACCTCTTGCGGAATTTCATGGGCCATAATGGCCAACGCCGTAATCCAACCTAAACTCGGTGTCACCATAAAGGCGCTGGCAATCAATACCCCGTCTGTCAAATTGTGGAAGGCGTCTCCAAGAAGAATCGCTTGACCTCCTCTGCCTTGGCTTTTTCTGCTCTCTTCGATCATTTGAGAAACATTTTCTGCTTCATGATGAGAGAAAAATTGTTCAATGCCGAAAAGAATCAAAACGCTTAACAGAAGAGTCCATCCGATATAGGTCGCATCTTCATGATGCTCAAAGGCCTCCGGAAGAAGATGCGTGAAAGAAACGGCCAAGAGAAGTCCTGCCGAGAGGCATAACATCTTGGACATATATCTATCCAAGAATCGAAAACTAATCAACCCGGCCAACACGATAGAAAGCGCCGAGGATATAACTGTTGCTAAGATAATTTGCAGGACTATTGACATACGTTTCCTTTCCGTGCGTTAGAGTACTACGCCCGGAACAAAAATTCGCCAAAAAGAGCTTAATTCAAGAAAAAGTCTTCAGCCTTCTTCTTTGCGAACGCTAAGTTTTTCTTTTTTATACCAGCTTCTTGCGAACGCCTCTTCGACGCTAATCGGCGGGATCCAATTTAAAAGCAAACGGTTTTTAGTTATGTCTTCAACGCGGCTTTCAAAGAAAAATTCTCCCCAAGTTCGCCTTCCGATGTAGCTATTGAAAAGAGAAAGGAGCTTTTTAGGGAACGGCCACAGCATGCACGGCCGATGTCCGGTTCTAGCAAGCAGCTTAAAAATCTGCAGTGTTGACAAATCCTTACCGTCGCTCACCAGAAAAACTTCATTGGCTGCTTTCTCATGCACGGAGACGCACCTTAGAAAATCCACAAGATTATCAATACTAACCAATGAGCGCTCGTTATCTCCCGTACTGCCCAATGGAAGCGGCAGGCAGAACTGAACCATCAATTGGACGGCTCTGAAAAGATTGCTGCACTCGGGTCCGTAAACCATAGGACAGCGGACAATCACAAGTTCCATTTTGCTTTCTTCCGCTATTTTTCTAACCTCTCTCTCGGCCGCAAGCATGGTCTTGCCAAGAGCAAGTTTCGGACGCGGTACCGAGTCGGCATAGAACTTTTTGCCCGGCGGCGTGACTTCCCCGTCAACCTCTATGGTGCTGAGAAAAACAAATCTTTTTACGCCCGCCTGAGCTGCGGCTTGAGCAAGATACACTGAGCCAAGCACAAATATTCTTTGCAATGTTGAAATTTCAACCGGCGTTCCGTGATTGGCTTTCTCTAAGGCACTAGCATGCACCACGACATCGACCCCTTCCAGTGCTTCACGAAGATTCGGTCTTTCTTCGAACGGTTCACAGCAAAAACATGAAACTTCCGGGTGATCCACCATTTTCCCAATGCGGGAAGTCACGCGCACGTCAAATTCCTTTTTGCGCTTTAATAGATCTAATACCATGGCGTTGCCGACATATCCGCAGCATCCGGTAATGAGGATTTTAGTTTTCATGTGCTCAGTATTTAGCCAAATGTTAGGTACATTTAACGTTTATTTTTTCATTCGGGAGAACGCAACTGCTGGTGATACTATGCCATATCATCATGTAATCGTATTCTATAGGAGAAAAAACGATGGATTTTCTTGAACTGTCCAAGACGCGCTTCACAGCTAAAAAATTTGATCCTTCCAAAAAGATTCCGGAGGACGACATCAAGAAATTAAAAGAGATTCTCAGACTATCTCCCTCTTCAGTTAACAGCCAGCCTTGGGTATTTATTTTCGGTTCCAGCGATGAGGCTAAGAAAAAAATCCGTCCGGCCGTCAACGACTTTAACTGGCCTAGAACAGATACATGCTCGCACTTTGTCGTAATCGCCGTCAGAGACGGACTCAGCGACAAATACTTGGAAGAAATCCTTGATCAAGAAATTAAGGACGGAAGACTTTTGAGCGATCAGATTGTCAAAGAACAAAGAGAATCCAGAAAATACTTCGTCGGTCTTCGCGACGCAGCTCACACAACTTTGACTTGGGAAGCTAAGCAGGCTTATATTGCCATGACTGCCCTTCTCTACGGCTCAGCGAGCTTAGGAATCAACTCCACTCCTATTGAAGGCTTTGAAGAAGAAACGATGGACAAGATTCTTGGTTTGGATAATTACGGTTTGAAATCGGTTTTACTTGTCACACTCGGATACGACGCCGCCGATGACCACAATGCCACTCGTCCTAAATCCAGACTTCCGTTAGATAAGATTATTTGGGAAATGAAGTAATCTAGTTTCGTTAACGCATGGGAGGTCTACCTCCCATTTTTTTGCAGTTTTCAAAAAACTTTGAGCCTAATCGTCCTCAACTTCCTCCAAGCGGTTTCAAAAACTCTTCTCGAAAGTACTCATTAATTTTCTATACAAGATTTGAGAAAATCACCTCATGTTTAGAGGTCGGCTTTTTCTCACAATCTTTGTTTTTGGCTTAAGCGTATTTTGCCAAGGAACCTCTGCACTCGAAAAAGACAGCAGACCCTCTTTAACCATCGGATATGTGAGACAAACAACAACCAACATAGACGATGACGCCATTGGTCCTACGGTTGAGTATCTTCAGGAAAAACTCAATGACAAATATTCGTTTAGGTTAGTGGCTCTGACCTCCTCGAACCTTATTAGCGAAATTAAATCTATAAAACCGGAATTTCTTATCGTTCCCAGCGAATATTTCATTCAAATTACCGCTTCGGAAGGCCTAGGAGCGCATGATATTGCAGTTAGGAAGACGATTTTTTCTTCCGATGCCTCCCGATCGATAGGCTCGGCTTTCATCACCTCAAAAAATCGAGGCGATATCAAGACAATTGAGGATCTGAAAGGAAAAACGGTTTCAACAGCCGATACTGGTACAGTCGGAGATTGGTGGGCCGCTTTGGGAGAAATTAAGAGAAGAGGGCTTGATCCGGAGAACTTTTTTTCTGAAGTGCGTCTAGCTCCATTCTTCTTTGCAGGAGTAGTCGCTGAAGTTTTGTCAGGTAAATCGGATGTAGGCATCCTTCCGACATGTGCCCTGGAGCAGCTCCAGGCCGAAGGCCTCCTTTCTCCGGGCGCCGTTAAAGTGATAGATGCAGTTCCTAATAATCGTGAACAGGAACCCTTTTATTGTGCTCGTTCAACCGTAGGCCTTTACCCCGGAACCGTTATGGCTTCCATGCAGAATGCTCCGGATAAAGTCGTTAAAGACATTACGGTTGCCCTCTTCACAATGCCGGATACCAATAAAAGCGAATGGGCAGTCAGCAATGACTTTTCCGAGATGTTGGCCCTTATGAAAGACCTTAAGTTCGGCATGTTCGAGAACCTTCGGGATTATTCGGTAAAGAACCTTCTCAAAACTTATTCAACGGAAATATTTATCGTCCTGCTTGTCCTTCTGTTCCTTTTCTTGAACGAGCTCCGAATCCATCGTCTTGTTGACAAACGCACCGCTCAGCTTTCTTCAGCATTAAAGGCCAAAGAAGCCGCAGAACAAGAGGCCATCGAAGGACGCAAACGTCTTTCTCACATTGAAAGATCGGGCGTAATCTCCCAAATGTCCAATATTATTGCCCATGAGCTAAAGCAACCTTTAGGAGCGCTCATCAACTATGCGGCCGTACTGAAGCTCAAAGCAAAACAACAGGGTTCCGGAGACGACATTACCGCAAAGGTTATCTCCAACATTGACAGCGAAGCCCGGAGAATTGCCTCCATTGTCGACAGCGTCAGAAAATTTGCCAAGAAGGAACAAGCCCCACAAGTCCCTTCCGATCTCCTCAAAATTACCGAAAAAGCTTTGAGAACTTTTGCTCAGCAAGAAGATCCGGAAGCTTCGATTCCTCTTAAATCATCAGTTCAGGAAGCACCCATCCTTGCAGATCCTTTGTCTCTGGAACTATTAATTCTGAATATTATCCGAAACGGTGCTTCGGCAAGTTTGTCCGATACCGGCAAAGTTAGTGTAAAGATCGACCTGGACGATTTAGGGAATAAATGGCTGCTGAAAATATCCAATAAAGGCAAAAGTCTCTCGGATTCTCAATTTGCTCGTCTCTCATCTCTCAGCGAAAGTGTCAAGCCTGAGGGCCTGGGACTTGGATTGGCAATTGTCCGTGAGATCGCCGATAACCACTCTGCCGCATTAAATTTTGAAAGAAGACCCGGAGGCGGAGTAACTGCCAGCATTTCAATAGAAAAATTACAAAGGAAGAACTAAATGGAAGACCTTCAAAAACAAGCTCTCATAAGGATTGTCGATGATGATGAGAGTCTTCTCTTCTCCACCCAGATTTACTTAGAGGCTCTTGGCTGGAAAGTGGTGACATACAACAATGCCGTTGACTTTCTAAACCGCGATAATTTGAATTTGCCCGGCTGCCTAATCTTGGACGTTCGTATGCCTCGGATGACAGGTCTGGAACTGCAGGAGCTCTTAGAAAGCAGAGGGTTCGCCCATTTTCCAATCATCTTTCTCTCGGGTCACGGCGACATCGAAATGGCCGTTCACACAATGTCCCATGGAGCGGTTACTTTCTTAGAAAAACCCGCTGATCCGGAAAAACTGGCTGAGGCTGTAAAAAAGGCCGTCAGCATCGGCATAAAGAAAGGAAGCGCGGAAAAAGAATTAAGAGAACTCCGTAGGAAATTCAACTCTCTTACACCGCGAGAAGTAGAAGTAATCAAGCTTGTAAGCAAAGGTCTTTCTAACAAGGAAATAGCAGAGTCTCTGAATGTGGCGTTAACCACAGTAAAAATGCACCGCGGCAACGCCGTCGACAAGTTAGAAGTCCACTCCGCCGCTGAAATCACTAAAGCATTGGTCTCGTTAGGTGAGGCTTTATGATCTCGCGAAGACAGCTTCTGGGCTCCCTTGCGCTGGCAGCTGCCCCTTTGCAGTTAGCTTCGGCACAGGGTGTGGCTCACCTGGATAGGGTCTGGGATGTGATCATCATCGGCTCCGGATTAGCCGGCCTATCCGCGGCGGTATCCGCAAAAGAAAACGGAGCTGAAAAAGTCTTAGTGATTGAGAAGACTCCTTTACTGGGAGGACACTCTAAGTACGCCAGCGGCTCTTTTTGCGCTTGCCTTCCTACCAATGTTGATGCTCAAGGCCGAAAAGATTCTCCTGAGTTAATGGCTGAAGAGATATTTGAAGGAGGCGGAAGAATAGGAAACATTGAGCTCATTAGAACCCTAGCGGAACAAAGTCGGAGTGCTTACGAGTGGCTGGCATCGATGGGAGTTCGATGGTCAGGACCTTTTATCCCGGTAGGTGCAGTTTATCCTCGAGGCTTCCACGCCCAGGCTCCTTTACCTGGATTTGATTACGTCCTCAAAGTCAACCGTACCGCCAGAGAATTAGGAGTAACCTTCCTCTTCTGCCATCGAGTCCTCGATTTGCTGACAGACTCAAAGACGAGTCGGGTCAACGGTGTGGTAATTAGAAGTGAAGTAGGACAGCTGAAATATCTTCTGGGAAAGTCCGTCATCATTGCAACCGGCGGCTACACGGAAGACAAAGCTCTGCGCCAGAAATACGACCCTCGTCTGTCGCCTTCTTTAACAAGTACCGCCAATCCCTACGGGCGAGGCCTTGATACAGCCACCGGAGACGGACTCAAAATGGCTGTGGCAATCGGGGCCGACACTTTTGACTTAGAACACATTCAGACGTTGTTTTATCTCGGAGGACGTTTACTCGATTACGTCGGCGGCGATATCTACTTGGATCCGAACGGCAAAAGATTTGTGAATGAAGGAGAAACTCTTAAAGAAATCTCTGACACGGTTCTAACTCTAGGGTTACCCGAGATTTGGGTCCTCACGGATTCCAAATCCCACAAAGGGCCGAATTTCGAAAATCGAGTAAAGAACGGAATTGTCAACAAATGCGCATCTTTGGAAGAAGTAGCCGCCGTAATGCATTGTCCGGTATCGAATTTAAGAGATACTGTCATGGCTTACAACCTTGATGCCGCCTCCGGAAAGGATTCTCAATTTCATAAAACCACTGTTCTTCAGCAGATTAACCTGCCACCCTATTTTGTTGGAAAAGAAAAACTCGCTGTTCACTACTGCTGCGGAGGCCTCAAGTGTGATGCAAAAGCCAGGGTACTAGATATCTATGAAGAGCCAATCGGCGGTCTTTATGTAGCAGGAGAAGCTTCAGGAGGTATTCACGGGAAAAATCGAATGGGAGGCTGCTCGCTTGTGGAATGTGTTGTTTTCGGAAGGATTGCGGGCAAGGAAGCGGCAAAGCTGTCTTCTTAACGGAAAGGACGCATAGAACTGAAGAAATAGCTCTCTGATAAAAAGAAAAAGACTGGAAAGAACAGCTGCCAACATGTTCTTAACCAGTCGAAATCTAAGGAGAACTAAATGTCGTTAAAGAGAACTCTCTATCAACAAGACGAATTCTAAAGAGAACTCTTTCCTCTCAATACCTCCTTTGGTACATAAAGCTTTTTCTTTAAGTAATTATTCGTACCAAAAATTTTCTTTGGTTGTTAAGATATATAGGTCTAATAATTACTCCTACTGAAATGATTAAGAATCAAGCCAACAATAATCTGACCGCTATTGTGGTTGCGGCAGGAGTCGGCTCCCGCATGGGAGATAAGTCTCCTAAACAATATAAAAAAATCGGCACCAAGACGATGCTGGAACTGTCAATCGATGCATTATTGGCTGAACCGAGAATTACACGGGTTATCATTGTAGTATCCCCGTCCGATATGCTTGCGCAGTCATTGAACTTTGACAATGATGCCGTGACGGTTGCCCGAGTGGGCGGTTTAACACGAGCTTCCAGTGTTCAAAACGGATTATCTTATGCCGCATTCACCTCGAATGATTGGGTCCTCGTCCATGATGCCGCACGCCCTTGCCTTCTCCCTTCTGATGTCTCAAAACTCATCGACACTTGCATTGAAAATGATAAGGGGGGCCTCCTAGCTGTTCGTGTCAACGACACATTAAAAAAAGAATCCGATCACGGAACAGCTTCCCACACAGTCCCTCGAGACGGATTATGGGCAGCTCAAACACCTCAGATGTTCAAAGCATTTGACCTAATAGATGCTTTGGAGAAAGCAGGCGAAAGCGTAACCGATGAGGCAAGTGCGATGGAAAAGAACGGCTGCTCTCCTCTCTTGGTAGAAGGCACGGAAACCAATATCAAAGTCACGAGACCCACAGATCTTTGGCTTGCCGAAGCAATTCTCGATAAAAGAAATAAAGGACTGAAATGACAGTTAGTTTAAGAGTTGGACAAGGATACGACGTCCATAAACTCGTCGAAGGAAGAAAATTCATCCTCGGCGGCGTAGAAATTCCTCATGACAAAGGATTGCTCGGCCATTCAGACGCTGACGTTCTTTTGCACGCCATCACGGATGCGGTCTTAGGTGCAGCCGCCTTGGGAGATATCGGCAGACACTTCCCCGATACGGATGACAAATACAAAGGAGCCGACAGTGAATGGCTCTTAGCCGAGGCTATGCAGAAGGTTCGCGATAAAGGGTACAAACTCGTCAATCTCGACAGCACGGTCATTGCACAAAAACCTAAACTCTCTCCTTATATCAACGAAATTTGCATGAACCTGGCTAACATCCTGCAGATCGATGCGGATTGCGTCAACGTCAAAGCCAAGACAAATGAAAAATTAGGTTTTGAAGGTCAGGAACTGGGAGTCGTCGCTCAAGCTGTAGTACTGCTTGAAAAAGTTTAAGACTTCTATTTTTCCGGCTTCAGCGCGCGGTTGATTAGACTAGTGGCTACCAGCGGAATGCTGACATGAATACTTAAGCCGTTCGGAATATTCTGGGACAAGCGCACTGAACCGCCGGCAGCTCTTGCTGCTCTTTCTACAATTGACAAACCGAGCCCTGAACCGGTCGTGTTGCCGCGGGCTTGGTCTCCTCTCTCAAACGGGCGCAGAACTCTTTCGAACTGCTCTTCCGGCAAGCCTGCTCCGTCATCGGAAACCGTTAATTCCGCCAAGTTCCTCTTCTTGTTGTGCTTGAGAGAAATGTTCAAGCGCAAAATACCGTCCGTGCTTCTGCCGTACTTACCGGCATTAACGATAAGATTCTGAACGGCACGGGAGATATCCGTCGGATTAGCTCGAATTTCAAGGTTCGGATCAACCTCTTCAGTAAGCTGAACGTCATCCGAGCTTTCCATACGGCTCGAAGCGATGGCATCGAGAACCGTTTGAGAAAAGTTAACAACCTCAAGAGGCTGTTCACCTTCCCGCACATAAGCCATGAACTGCTTAACGATGTTTTCCATTTGGTCTAAATCGGAACACATCGCGTCGCGGGTTTCTTCCGATAGTGGAGCTAATTCGACTTCCAGTCTTAAGCGGGTGATAGGCGTTCTGAGGTCATGGCTGACGCCGGCAAGCAGCACCTCTCGGTCATTGGCCAGCCTCTTCAGGTCCTGCACCATCACATTAAAGCTCTCGTTGACTTCCTGAATTTCCTTAGGACCATCAATCGGCAGAGGTGCGGGAGCCCTGCCTCGGCCTAATTCTCGGGCAAATCGGGCTAGACGCTCTAACGGCTCGATAATTCTGCTGGTCAATAAGACCGTAAACAAAGTCACGACAAAGAGCATGCCGATGAACCAGAAAATCCAGTTCTGGCCTAATCGTTCGGGATTGATGTCTTTTTCAGTTCTAAGCCAGTATTCGTCGCCGTCAATATTAAAACTTACCCAAAGACCGGGCATGCCGTTGATGCTCGAGGCAAGTTTCGTTTTAGCTCCAAGCTGTTGGGTGACAAATTCTTCGACCATCGTATTTACCCGATCACTTGGTAACGGCCGAACAATATCACTGCTCTCTTTAGGAAGGATGACGAGACCTTCTCGTTGGGCTAAAGCCATGATCAGGTCGAATCGGTAACTCGTATCGGAGCTGATCAGAGCATAGCGGGTCAAGGTAGTGATCGATGTAATCCTTTGGGAAATACCTCTTGCCCGCGGCTCTTCATCCATCACGGATAAAACGTAGAGCCACGCCCCGATACTTGTTACCACAAGAATCAACAGCATCCCGAACGTTCTCCAAAATAAGCCCGAAGACCTAACCGGAGTACGCTGTTGAGAATCTGAATGCTGCTGTTCTTCCATAATTTAAGTTGATTACTTCAGAGCCTCGCTCTTTCCATCCGGAATAAAGACGTAGCCCAAACCCCAGACAGTCTGGAGATAACGCGGATTAGAAGGATCCTCTTCGATAATCTTGCGCAAACGAGAAACCTGAACGTCCAAAGAACGGTCAAAAGCTTCGTACTCTCTTCCGCGTGCCATTTCCATCAGTTTATCTCTGGAAAGCGGAACTCTCGGATGGCGTGCAAATGTCTTCAACACAGCAAATTCACCGGTAGTCAGAGGAATTTCTTCTTCGCCCTTCTTAAGTTTACGTGTACCTAAATCTAATGTGAAGTCACCGAACTGTACAACCTCATCGCCCTTACTTGGAGATCCCGGAGCTTCAACAGGTTCGCGTCTGCGCATAATGGCATGAAGACGAGCCAGCAATTCACGCGGGTTATAGGGTTTCGGCAAGTAGTCATCGGCACCCAATTCCAAACCCAAAATACGATCAATGTCTTCGCCCTTAGCGGTCAGCATAAGGATCGGAGTATTGTCTTTCATGGCGCGGATACGTCTGAGAATGGAGAAGCCGTCTTCACCCGGCATCATGACGTCCAAGACGACAGCGTCAAAACGTTCACGAAGCCACAGGCGGTTCATCTGTTGAGCATTTTCAGCAACAGTGACATGCAACCCATTGTTTACTAAAAATTGACGAAGCAAATCGCGCAAACGAGCGTCATCATCGACTACCAGAACACGCGGAGGCCTCTTTGCAATAGATAACGAATCTTTTCTTGAATTTTCCATACCTTGCATATCGATCACCTAAAAATTACTGCTTTTACAGCTTGCAACAGAATTTATGCTATTTTTTAACCCTTTTGTAAATTAGAACTTCCTTTTGGGCACAGAGTTTTATAGCATTACATATAACAATAAACAGAAAACAGAACCGAGGCTTCCTTTGAAAACGTTAATTGGGATATCTGTAACAGTAGTGATTATTATGCTACCTATTGAAGCCGTAGTACAGGCACACCCTAACCAAGAACGTGTGTATCAAAATGTATCGGCCCATAATAGAGTACATAAGGGGCCGGCTTGCGCTTTTGATACCTTACCCATGGAAGAAAAGGCCGTAGCTTGGCTTGATATGTCCCCTCGCCATCGTGATTTCCATTGGAGGGCCATGAGCGCCGAGGAACGCCAGGAACTGAAAAAACATCTCCCTAACAACGCTAAGCAAGCCATGACTCATCGCTATGCGCCTAAGCATTTTTATGACGGCATGAGCGATGTTCCGACTGGTTGGCGCAAACGCTTAACTAACGAAGAAAGAATGATTCTGCGCGAGCAAATTGTTCACGCGCAAAAGAACTTAACCTCTACAAAGTCGAGAAACTCCAAGACCCCGGCTGAAGCTGAAAATGATCTTGAACTTCAAATCAAGATACAAGAGCTCAACGAGAGAATGCACTCCGAATGCATCATGTTCTCCTTCAGTAATTCGGTACAGACTCTTCAGGAACCGAAGGACAATTTAGCAGTTCAGCAATCCTCCGACAGCGAGCTTTCTGCTCCGAAAGACCCTGTAGAGTTATCCGCTTCATCTGCTCAACCTGCTAGCCCAAATCAAGAAACTCCGGCCTCTCAACAGTAGAATATGACCGTTAAATTGGACGGTTATAAATGACGGATACTGCTATCAAACTGCTTTCAATCGAATCTGCCGGAACCCTTTGTTCCGTTGCGGTCGCCGGATTTGGCAAAAATGCTTTCATCTCTTCTGAGCCAGGTCAGAAACACACCTCTGTTATCCTTGGAATGATAAGAAATGCACTCCAAGAAGCTTCAGGCTCTCTAGATAGTTTGGATGCCATTGTTTTCGGTGCAGGCCCCGGGGCTTTTACCGGCTTGAGAGTCGCCTGCGGAATGGCTCAAGGCATCGGCTGGGCACTGAATAAAAAGCTGATTGCGGTTAATAACCTCCTTGCCTTAGCGTATAGACAGATAAACGCACTCAAAGAAGAAGATTCTATTCTCGTCTCCACGGATGCCAGAATGCATGAATGCTACACCGCGGTCTTTACCAAGCGCGGAGAAAGAATGGTTGAACGTGTCCCGGCTTTTCTTTCCGCTCCGGAAGATTTAGTTCATCATGCGGAAGAATCGAATTGCTCTGCCCTTTGCGGAAATGCTTTTGCTGCCTATCCCGTCGAAATACCGCCTGCTCTTCAATTGCTTTCGACTGAAGACGCAAATGCAGAAATGCTGCTTGTTCCGGCACTCATTGAATATGGGCAAGACAAACTTATTACCCCTGAACAAGCAGGTCCGTTGTATGTGAGAAATCACGTAGCTCAAACCATTGAAGAGCGTAAAAAAATAAAAGAAGCTAAATCTTCTTAACCTTCTGCAGCGACCCATGACGTCTTACAGAATAACTCTCATGACCGAAGCGCTCCTTCCGGAAACGGAGGCAATTGACAAAGTTTTGTTCCCGCAAGACTTTTGGACGGAAAAGAGCTTTCTCTCTTCGATGAAAGAACATCACGCTTACTGTATTGTCAGTAAAAACGGCAGCAAGGAATCGGTTGCCGGGTATGTCGTTTTCTCATCCGTCTTTGACGAGGGAGAATTGCTGCATATCGGCGTCTCTAAAGAGTTTCAGAAAAAAGGTCTTGCCGGACGAATGCTTTCTTTTATGAATGAATTCGGGGATGCAAATAAAATTAAAAAGTGGTTTCTGGAAGTCCGCCGATCCAATGACCCTGCCGTCGCACTCTATAAAAAATTCGGATTTAAAACGGTAGGAACAAGAAAGAATTACTATAAAACCCCAACGGGAAGAGAAGACGCATTAATCATGGTCAAGGAGACTGCATGTTAGATGAAAGAAAATCTGCTTTATGGCAGGCCTTAGGCCTTGGTCCGGAGTGGGTCCTCAGAGAGGAGCTCCAAGAACTGCAGCATGAACAAGCTCAGGCCAATGTCCCGGCTCCTGTACCAGCCGTGCCGTCCGCACCTTCCCCGACAGCCCCGGCTGCTTTGCGTCAGCCATCTGCAGCTTCTGCCCATCCCCAATCACCTGCAATGCCTTCGCCCCGCATACCGGCTCAGCCTAAAAAAACTCCGGCACGCAGAAAAGAAGGCAGAGGTGTCGCCTCTGATGCGTTCTCCCCGGCTCGAACTGAAAAGATTAAGAATTCCTCTTGGACAGAAATCATCTCGGAAGTTAAAAATTGCCATATTTGTGATATTTCATCGCACAGAATTTGCGCCGTGCCCGGTGAAGGAACTCCTCCGAAGGATCTTGTGCTCATCGGTGAAGCGCCGGGTGCGGAAGAAGACAGACAAGGCATTCCTTTCTGCGGTCCTTCCGGAAAGCTTCTCACGACTATTCTTCACGCTATAGGCTTGGAAAGAGGAAAAGATTTGGGCATTCTCAATACCATCAAATGCCGTCCTCCGATGAATGCCGATCCGTCGACTGAAGAAATGGCTGCCTGCCGGTGCTTCTTGGAGCGTCAGCTTGAATTAATGGATCCGAAAGTTATTGTAGCGATGGGCAAGCCCGCTGCGAAATCGATTTTCGGAACCGATGAAACCCTTACCTCACGGCGGCAGAAAGTGTTTGACATGGTTATTGCCGGCAAATCCCGAAAGGTCATCGTTACTTATCACCCGGCAGCTTTGCTCCGCAATCCTTCGGATAAGAGAAAAGCATGGGTTGATTGGTGTTTAGTTCTCGATACACTGAATAAGGCACGCAATGAGTAAAAATGAAATCAAAAAAATTCCTTTGATTGGCACCTCGCTTGCTGACATCAAACCTGAAACCAGAAAAAAAGAGGAACGGCCTAAAGGTTCTGAACTTTCTCTGTGTATCGCGCAAAATGCCCTTCTCCTGAAAGAGAAAAAAGAGCTGTTGGTGGTTATCTGTGCGAATCCTGCAGATGTCATCAGACTTCAGGAAGAAATTCCTTTTTTTGACGACTCCCTCAAAGTCTTGTCCTTTCCGGATTGGGAAACCCTTCCCTATGATGTGCTGAGTCCTCATGCGGATTTAGTCGGTGAAAGACTGGAGACTCTGTATACGCTGTTAAACAGAAACAGCAAAAATCGAGACCTTGATATTCTCCTAGTCTCCGCGACTACGGCCACGCAGCGTTTGGCACCGAAGCAGTTTATTGGATCCAACTCTTTGATGCTGAAAAAAGGTGAGAACCTAGATCCGCAAAAACTTAAATCCGAATTAGTTCAGGCCGGCTACGAACACGTCACGCAAGTTGTCGCCCAAGGTGAATTCGCCAGCCGCGGGAGCATCCTGGATTTATATCCGATGGGTTCTAAGCTGCCTTTCCGTTTAGATTTCTTTGATGATGAACTCGAACAAATTCGATATTTTGATCCCGACTCTCAAAGATCTTTAGAAGAAGTCCAGGAAATCCGGCTCTTGCCTGCGCATGAATTTCCAATGAATGATAAGACCAGAGAATTTTTCCTTTCCAATTGGCGGGAAAGATTTGAAGGGAATCCCAGCAAATACACGACATATAAAGATATCGAGAACGGAATTGCTTCTCCGGGAATAGAAAACTATCTTCCGCTTTTCTTCGATCATACCGATACCCTTTTCGATTTTATTGGTGATTCGGCAAAGCTCATGCTTATCGGAGGAATAGAAGAAGCGATAGTGCAGTTCGACCGTGAAAACGAAGAAAGAGCAAAGTTCTTAAAAGCGGAGAACACTCATCCGATTCTTCCTCTGAAAGAACTCTATATGACCTCACCGGAGTTTTTTGATTGCTGTAAAAAATTCCCCAGACTCTCCCTCTTCTCTTCAGATGACAATGCTCCCATCTTTGAGACAAGCATTGCCATTCAAAGAAAAAATCAAGATCCCCTATCAGGACTGAAAGGTTTTGCTAAAACAATCCAAGAGAAAGACGGCAAACTTCTCGTCTTGGCAAACTCTCCGGGCAGATTGGAAACCATCCATCAGCTCTTCAAAGAATATCAATTTAAAGTTGAAATCACCAAAGATTTCAACACCTTCATTGCTTCAAAACACCAATGCTGTCTTGCGTTCGGCCCTTTATATTCGGGCTTAAAGCTGGATAATCCGGTTCTAGCGATTGTGACTGAGGCGGAACTTTACGCCTACAGCGGTAAACCGATAAGAAGAACAAGAAGAAAAACGGAAACCGAGTCCAATCTCGACATGATGATCCGAGATCTTTCGGAACTGAAAGTCGGAGATCCTATCGTGCACCTTGAACATGGGATCGGTCGTTACCGCGGACTTACTACTATAGAGACGCCTGAAGGTCCGGCAGAATTTTTGCAGATTGAGTATGCAAAAGAAGCTAAGCTCTATGTTCCTATCACGCATTTGCATCTTATTTCCCGTTATTCCGGAGCTGATCCGGAAAATGCTCCGCTCCACGCTTTAGGCAAAGGAGATTGGGAAAAGGCGAAAAAGAAAGCGGCGAAGATGGTCAGAGATACTGCCGCCGAACTTTTAAATATCTACGCTTTGCGCGAAAGCCGTAAAGGGCACGCTTTTGAATACAGCGAGCAAGATTACGAAGCCTTCTGCGAAGACTTTCCGTTTGAAGAAACCGAGGA
Organism: Turicimonas sp. TL08; assembly: GCF_054660695.1. NCBI lineage: Bacteria > Pseudomonadati > Pseudomonadota > Betaproteobacteria > Burkholderiales > Sutterellaceae > Turicimonas > Turicimonas sp. TL08. The sequence goes on along the minus strand of NZ_BAAGDP010000028.1, from coordinate 9,208 downwards.
TCAGCTCTCTGCAATCAGAGCCGTCAAACAAGACATGGAATCCGACAAGCCGATGGATCGTCTGGTCTGCGGCGACGTGGGCTTTGGTAAAACGGAAGTGGCCCTGCGAGCGGCATTTATTGCAGTGATGGGTCATAAACAAGTTGCGGTGCTCTGTCCAACAACGCTTCTTGCCGAGCAGCATGCGGAAACCTTCCGAGACCGCTTCTCAAACTGGCCGGTTAAAGTCGCTGAACTCTCCCGCTTCAGAAGTTCTACGGAAGTAAAGAAAGTCATTGAAGGTCTTGAAGCCGGTACCATCGATATTGTGGTCGGAACTCATAAGCTGCTTTCAGAACAAGTAAAGTTCAAAAATCTCGGTCTTGTCATCATCGATGAGGAACATCGTTTCGGAGTACGTCAGAAGGAACGCTTGAAAGCCATGCGCTCGGAGGTAGATATCCTGACCTTGACTGCGACACCTATTCCGAGAACCTTGTCGATGTCGCTTGAAGGTATTAGAGACTTCTCAGTGATTGCTACGGCACCTCAAAAACGTTTAGCTATTAAGACTTTCGTACAGAGAGAAACCGATTCGCTTGTCAGAGAAGCTTCACTGCGTGAACTGAAACGCGGGGGTCAGGTCTACTACCTCCACAATGAAGTAGAAACGATCCAAAACCGTCTCGATCAGCTTCAAAAACTTATTCCGGAAGCTCGTATCGGTGTAGCTCACGGCCAAATGAACGAAAGAGAGCTGGAAAAGGTGATGCGTGACTTCTACGCTCAAAGAACCAACATCCTGCTCTGCACCACGATTATTGAGACCGGTATTGACGTCCCCAACGCCAACACCATTATCATGCATCGTGCCGATAAATTCGGCTTGGCTCAGCTGCATCAGCTGCGAGGAAGAGTCGGTAGATCTCATCACCAAGCCTACGCCTACTTACTGACTCCGGGGGAGGGAGCCATTACGAAGAATGCGGCAAAACGCCTCGAAGCCATTCAGGAGATGGAAAGCTTAGGAAGCGGATTCTTTCTGGCTATGCATGACCTGGAAATCCGTGGCGCCGGAGAAATTCTCGGGGATAATCAATCGGGCTTGATCACCGGCGTGGGTTTTGAAGTCTATAACCAAATGTTGGAAAAAGCGGTTCTGTCTCTCAAATCCGGAAAAGAACCGGATCTGGAAGCACCCTTAGCGGCCACCACTGAAATTAACCTACATTCTCCAGCCCTGTTGCCCTCTGACTATGTTCATGACGTCCATCAGCGCTTAAATTTCTACAAGAAACTAGCTGCTGCCAAGAAGCGCGAGGAAATTATCGCTATTCAGGAAGAGATTGCAGACAGATTCGGTCCGCTGACTGAGGAAAGCCGCACGCTCATCAAGACGCACTTGATCCGCATAGAAGCCAAAGATCTGGGAATCAGAAAAATCGATGCCGGTGAGTCCGAAGCCATTATTACTTTTGACTCGGATGCACCGGTTGATCCTGCAAAGCTGTTCAGGCTTCTGCAAAGTAGTCGTTTCCTAAAAATGGCCGGACCAACTAAATTAAAATTAACGGATAAAATGGATACTGTCGATAAAAAGACAGAGAAAATCATAAAAATCTTAAAGGAACTAAAGTGAAACAGGACTTGGTTCTTCAGACAAAAATCGGTCATGAACACATACTCGAGAAGTTTCTGAAGTCAATTGGAAAAAAGGGAAAAATCAAAGAGCCCTGCTCCGTCCGACTTTCCGGAATGAATCGTGAAGAGTTTGAAAAGCTCTGGAGAGAAAAAGCGCAAGCTCTACAGATTGACGTCTGTTGGGTAGATCCTCATATGAAGCTCACCGACTTTAAGCTTTTTGCGACCGATATGGATTCCACGTTCTTGAATTTAGAAACTTTGGATGAAATGGCTGCTTTCGTCGGTAAAGGAGATGAAGTCTCACGCATCACTGAACTGACCATGCAGGGAAAAATCCGCAACTACGCAGAAAGTTTAACCGCACGAGTCAAATTAATGGCCGGAGTAGATGCTTCCGTAGTCGATCGTCTTATTAAATTCCATATCAAACCGAATCCCGGGGCCGAAGCGCTTGTTTCTGCTTTGAAAAAGGCAGGAATTCCGATGCTTCTTGTCTCCGGCGGATTCAGCTGCGTCACCAACGTAGTTAAAGAAAGATATGGTTTTACCCACGTCATCAGCAATGAGTTAGAAATTAAAGACGGTAAATTAACAGGCAGAGTCACCGGACCTTTCGGTACGCCAATTATCGACGGACGCGGAAAAATCTCATACGTTTCCGCATATGCTCTGCAGCATGGCATCGAACTTAACGAGCTCATTACGATGGGCGACGGGTCCAACGATATTCCGATGCTGGAAGCGGCAGGTTTATCAATAGCTTGGCATGCCAAACCGGCAGTTCGTCCTCATGCGAAATACGCTTTTGACTTCGCACCGCTCTCCGGTCTTTTGGCTTTATTTGAACATTAATTAAGGCCTCGAAGGCCTTAATTGAAATCGTTAGAACCACTGCGCAGCGAAGAAAATTGCTGCGCTTCCAATAGTAGAAAATAAAGAAGAAATTGCAATAACTTTCAATGCTTCTGACTGCTCTTTTTCGTTTTTAATCATATAGTTTCACCCTCCTGAATATTCTGGGGGGATGATACTAAATTGTTAGGAAACAATCAATTCTTCTTTGTATCGAACTTTGCCTAAAGCATAGTTTGCGAACAAATTGATTACTCATCTTGAGGAAGGTCGGCAAGAACTCCCTCCCCTTTGAAGCGCAGCTGATAAACAATTTCGCTCATCGGACCGAGACCTTCCCATTCATTGGCGTTGCCGATAATAATGAGAGATTCGATAGCGCGGCTGACCGCTACATTAATCAGATTCGGAGGCTCTGTTGCCCAAAGTCTAGCTCGTGAGCCCATCTCACCTTTCTTCGAACCAAGTACAAAAATCACGATATCGGCCTGCTGCCCCTGCATGACGTGTGTGGTGCCGATTCTAACAATGCGGAAAAAATCATTGCTTCGGCTTGCACCTTTTAGTTTTCCTCGAACTGCAGCGGCAACGGCACGGAACGGAGTGACGATCATTAACGTCTTGGGTTTACTCAACCCACCTCGCAAATTTGCGTTGACCAATCTGCCATAGATATAACGAAGAACATCAATAACCGCGTCAATTTCTTCATCTACAGCGTTTGTTGAATATTCTTGTTCAGGATTAACATCGAGCCAAAAACTTGGAATCAACGCTTCAATTGAGCCTCTATTGCGCCTTTCTTTACCCAAGACCATTTGGTTTTCGTAAGAAATAGCATTTGAAATATCAAACATCGGAGAAAAACTTCTTCTTTGGGCTCTAAGCGGAAGTCCGGTCCAAATAGAGGTCTCGATGTTCTCTCCGATGCGAGTGCCGTAGGTCTGAGTGTTATCACAGAGGTTTTGCAGACTGAAATTAAAAGGAGACCAGTTTCTTAACTTTTTATTCTCATCCGTTAAAAGCTCATTAATGACCTTTGGCAATGTAACTACCGGCTGAAGCTGCTGCGGGTCTCCGACAACAATAAGCCTCTTTGCCTTCTGCATCATCAGCACAGCCGACTGCGGCGTAACCTGGGAGGCTTCATCGATTAAAACCCATGGCAAAGAGCCTTTCAAATATTTACCGAAGCGCAGCGGAGAAGAAGCCAAAGTAGATGAAATCAGGGGACAAAAGAAACAAAAGGTTCCTAAGAAAGGAAGCGGATCGTTAATAAACTCTCTGTTTCCCATCGTCAAGAATGACTTTTCTATTGAATTCACGAAACGCTGACGATGAATCAAAATCGTATATTTGTGAAGTCTCAGAGAAGACAAAAATAATTTAGTCCGAAGACTGTCGAGCTCAGGTGCGGTATAAATTTGTTCCAGATGTCGGTCTAAATTTTCTCTCTTACTGAAATCGAAATAGAGTTCGCTGCTCTTTAAGCTTTCTTCTTTATGCAGAATGGACGTAACTTTGCTTCCAAGCCAGGATGAGGGAGAGGCGGCTTTAATATCCTTTAAATAAACTTTGTATTGCTCTGCGAGGCTCTCTCTTACTTGTGTATGCAGCTTCAAAAAGTTTTCTTTTTCCTTCTCCCAGAGTTTGCACACCTGAGCAAATCCACCGAGCTTTTCTTCTTCTGCGGCAAAAACATTTGACAGAACGGATTTGCGATTCTTATCCCGCTTGAACAACGCATCATAGGCTTTATTCCAGTTGGCGGACTTACCCAATGGAAGAGAGAGAAGCCCCCAAGACCATTGATTCTGTCCAAAAATTTCGTTGGAAAGATCAGAAAAATAATCTCCTTCCTCTTCTTCAAAACCATATTGAAGAGGAATTTCTTTAGAGATATTCTCAATCGCGTTGTTTGTGTTGGAAACAACAATAATCGGAAAGTCCTTAGTGAAATTCGGTTTTAAAACCTGAACCGGGGTTGTGTCGGAATAGGAGATTTCAAAAATTTCCTCGTTTCTGATATCTGAAATCCCGGCAATTTCATATCCTCTTCTGACGACCACGTCTGCTAAAACGTCTCGGAGAAGAGTTGTTTTACCCGTTCCCGGAGGACCATTAACGGTAACGATGGGATTGTATTCACTAGCCTGACAAATCCGAGATACTGCAATCTGCTGGCAAACAGACAACTTCTTGCTTAAGGAATCAGGCCATCGTCCAAGATTAAATAAACGCGGATCGGCAATTTCGTACAGAGCTCGGGGATCTCTTAACACATCGTTGCGGACACTGTTCCCATGAGAATATTTAAAGAAATTCGTTAGAACTTTACTCAAAAGCAATTCCGGTTTCTTTTCTTTTACCGCCAAAGAAAGATTGCCTAAGGGATCCAGATAAGGAGAGTTCATAAAATCATCGACGACTTTATGCGGTCTTTTTTGGAATTGTTCTACAACCCACACAGAATCAGCGGCAGCAATACCGGCAAGCTTACAAACATAACGACTGACTTCATCCAAAAAAGCAACGTTAACTTTTAGCTCATCTGGCTGACGAAGATCTCTCAGCCTTCTTACACCATGCTTAGACTTCGTGTACTCAACCGAGTACACCTCTTTCAGGTCTTTCTCAGGCACGTTAGAACTCAAAGCGCTCTTAAGATGGTCTCGGCACAAAGAAAAAAAATGAGAAACCAGAGTATCCCCTACGGCCAATTGTTCTGATTCGCCAGAGAGTTCCGAGCTTAAAGAAGAATTGTGTAAAGCCAGCCAACTCAAAGCTGAAGATGCATTAAATGTATGAGGGAGAACCTTTCCGAAATGGTTGATTTTAAAAGTTGCAAGGCACATCTTTCCGTTGCCGGCCGACTCGAAAAAACCAATATCGCTGACTTCAAGGTCTCTTTTAGACTTGGATGCGCTGAGAATATTAACGACCTTCTTAACATATTCATTAATCTCTACTACTCCAATACAGACAGTAAAGATCTTCATATATTCAGCAACTTCAAATTTTTCCGTGAGTCGATCCAACTCTATTTGGAAAGATCTTTTGCCCTCCTCTTTTACTTTATCCCAAATGAAAATATTGGCATTTTGCGTATTTATTCCGTCAGACAAATCCGCCATCAACATGTCCGGCTGGAGCTCAAAAGGCGTGAGCTCCTCGACCGTCATCCAGTACTTCAGAATGTTGGAAAGTTCAATGGGATCTAATTTCATGTATCAGTGGTTAAGAGCTTCCTGTAAAAGCTCAAGAAAATTGGACTAGAGGAGATAATATCTGAAATAAGTCCATGCTGAATAGCAAATCAGCATAACTAAGGAAATAAAACCGCATCGTCCGATGACGTTCCACATATTAGCCTTGAAATATTCTACGGTTACCAGAATACACAGATGAACCGGCGTCATCATTTGCCCTGCCAGACCAAAAACCATAGCAGTTGCGACAAGCAAAATATTACCCGGCGACATTAAAGCGACAATCGGAATGACAACAGCAATATAGCCTTGTGATTGGCCGGTCATTAAACCGAAAATAAAAGCCAAAGCAGCGACTATAACTTCCTGCGGTAAAGAAGAAGAATTAAAGGCATTAACAATTTCATCCAAGACGCCTGTGATTGTCAGCAACTGAATAAAGTAAAGAATCAGAACCACGTTTACTAAAAGCTTTACATCCAGACTTTCCAAGAAAACATTCTTAATAGGAATCTTTCTGCCGAAGGCGTAAAAAATTGGAATGAAGCCGACAACAACAAGTCCCATAGAAATAGCTGCTGATATGCCGAAGCTCACGATTAATAAGAAAGATGCAATGATCGGACCGAAAGCTAAGAAGAGACTCTTCCAATCAATATCGCGATCATTTGTCGTATTCGTCGCTTTTTCTTTGTCAACAATCTTCAAAGGCTGAACCAATAGTATCCAGCCAAGAACAAAGCAAAGAATCGTCACCCAACCTACTTGAATAATTAAGTCTTGGATTGTGACGTTGGCAATACCACAAGCAAGAATCATGCCGGGCATTAAGGGATTGGAAAACTCAAAGATGTGGCGGAACCACAAATTAATCACGCTTTTTTGTTCAGCGTTGACAGCTATTCCTTGAGAGGCTTCTTCAACAATCGGAGCAGAAAATCTCGCGCCTCCCATAGAAGGCAGTAAGCCAAGAAAAGCCGGCATAACCGCCAAAGTAACTTTATTGCTGGAGAAAATATTTCTGAAAGTTTTCACCAGACCGGAGAGAGAGCCGCTGGTTCTAAGCTCAACTTCCAGGCACATCACAAAATACAAACAAAATATTAAGTCCCAATTTCTTTGGATTTTGGCTGCTTGAATTGCCGCCTCCCAAAGATCAGGGAAAGATCTTGATTCGAATAACCAAATAAAAAGGCCGCCGCAGAGGATGGAAATTCCCATCATGACTTTGAAACGCAAAAGGACAACGATCAAAGCCATCGCAGCAATCACAATATAAAAGACTGAGTCCATTGAAAAACCTTGGGAATTATTGTTTTATTGAGTTGCAATATTATAAAAGCCTTGCGATTGATGAACCTAAAGACAAGGTTGTTTTCGCAAGGCAAAAAAAGTCCGCGAGACTAAGCCCGCGGAAATTCAATCAAAGGTCAAGCAAAACTTTACTTACGCGGTTTTAATTGAGTAAAGAAGTCGTTTCCTTTGTCATCAACAAGGATGAAGGCCGGGAAGTTTTCAACTTCAATTTCATAAACAGCTTCCATACCGAGTTCAGGGTATTCAATGCACTTGATGCTCTTGATGGAAGAGTCAGCCAATGCTGCGGCAACACCGCCGATGGTTCCGAGATAGAAGCCGCCGTGTTTCTTGCAAGCATCAGTAACAACTTGGGTTCTGTTGCCTTTAGCAATCATAACGTGAGAGCCGCCGGCAGCCATGAACGGATCAGCATACGGATCCATACGGTTAGCCGTTGTCGGGCCCATTGCACCGCAAGCATAACCTGCAGGCGTCTTAGCCGGTCCGGCGTAAAGAACAGGATGGTTCTTAATGTAATCAGGAAGTTCTTCGCCTCTGTCTAAACGTTCTTTGAGTTTAGCGTGAGCAATGTCGCGAGCAACAATGATCTTGCCTGTCATAGAAACACGTGTAGAGACTGGATACTTAGAGAGTTCTTTTCTGATTTCATCCATCGGTTTGTTCAAGTCAATCTGAACACCGGTGTCAGAACCTTCGTTCTTGTATTCTTCAGGGATCAACTCTTCAGGATGTTCATCTAATTTTTCGATGAACAAGCCTTCAGCTGTGATCTTGCACTTGACGTTACGGTCTGCAGAGCAGCTAACACCGATACCGATCGGGCAGCTAGCGCCATGGCGAGGCAAGCGAACTACACGAATATCATGAGCCAGATACTTACCGCCGAACTGAGCGCCTAAACCGATATTGTTGGTCATTTCGAGAAGCTTTTCTTCTAATTCAAGATCTCTGAAACCTCTGCCGGTTTCGTCGCCTGTTGTCGGAAGGGAATCATAGAAGTGGGTAGAAGCAAGCTTAACCGTAAGCATCGTCTTTTCGGCAGATGTACCGCCGATAACAATAGCAATGTGATACGGAGGACAAGCGGCTGTACCGAGATCTTTGATCTGCTGCATCAAGAACGGAATTAAAGCATCCGGATTAAGAATAGCTTTAGTCTTTTGGAAGAGATAAGACTTGTTAGCTGAACCGCCGCCTTTGACGACACAAAGGAAGTTGTATTCCATACCTTCTACTGCTTCAATATCGATCTGAGCAGGAAGATTGCAGCGGGTATTAACTTCTTTGTACATTGTCAGAGGAGCATTCTGAGAATAACGCAGAGCCTCTGTCGTGTAGGTGTCATAAACGCCTTTACTGATTGCTTCAGCGTCATCAAAGCCTGTCCAAACCTGCTGGCCTTTTTCACCATGAATGATTGCTGTACCGGTATCCTGGCAGATAGGCAAAACACGATTAGCAGAGATCTGAGCATTTCTGAGCATTGTGACTGCTACGTATTTATCGTTATCGGAAGCCTCCGGGTCATGAAGAATCTTGGCAACAGCTTCATTGTGAGATCTTCTCAAAAGGAAGTTCACATCTTTAAAAGCCTGATGAATAAGAGTGGTGATACCTTCTTTTTCGATTTTTAGAATAGGTTGGCCTTCAAACTCTCCAAGGGAGACAAATTTATCTGTTAACCGGTAATATTCGGTCTTATCTTCTCCCATTTGGAACATTGGAGCATAGTTGAAGGAAGGGGTTTCTGCCATGCAAATCTCCTTAAATAATTTCTAAAGACTGACTGTGACCGTAAAGATACACCGATTTTATGAATAAATGTAAAATATTTAACCTTTAGTTAATATAAACCCGTATAACTTTCGGATGATTAGGTCACAAATAAGAGGAGAGAAGATTAGTAAATTATCTAATAAATTAATAAGTTAAATTCGAATATCTAAAACTTATGAACTAGATAATAACTTATTTAAGGTATAACAAAAATAAGACAGATATTAGGGTATTTGCTAATTATTATGTTTGAAATTTCAAACGGAAATTATAAAACAGAAAACCCTCGGAGCCGTAATGGCTTCGAGGGTCTGTTTTAAATAATTGAGCCCGGAGGCTACCTACTTTCGCAAGAAATACAACTCACTATCATCGGCGTGGAGGCGTTTCACTGTCCTGTTCGGGATGGGAAGGAGTGGTTCCACCCT
>NZ_BAAGDP010000027.1:0-30717 GCF_054660695.1 Turicimonas sp. TL08 | reverse complement strand
GATAAATGTATTAAGGGCGGGACACGCCCGGTTAGCCTGTGAAATGAACGGTGCAGTAAGGCCGTTGTCAGCAGGAACCCAACGAGACCTTCTACAACAATAGGCTACGGCTGTTGTAGTGGTGGTAGGGAATCCTCTTCGTTCACGAAGAGGAGGATGTCAATAAAAATGTAATAACTTTTAGCTTTTTTGCTTAATTAGTTTGATATTTTTGAACTACTTAGCTGATACCTAACTCAAGGAAAAAATATGAGAAGTGACAAAATCAAAAAAGGACCTGAGGCAGCTCCTCATCGTTCTTTGTTATATGCATTGGGATTAACAGACGAAGAACTTAAAAAGCCATTAATTGGAATCGTAAGTTCCAAAAACGACATTGTTCCGGGACATATGAATCTGGACAAAATTGTTGATGCAGTTAAACAAGGCGTTGCTCTGGCCGGAGGTGTTCCAATCGTATTTCCTGCAATTGCTGTCTGTGACGGAATTGCCATGGGCCACGAAGGGATGAAGTATTCTTTGGTCAGCCGTGAACTTATCGCTGACAGCACTGAAGCCATGACAATTGCTCACGCTTTAGATGCTCTTGTGATGGTTCCAAATTGCGATAAGAATGTTCCTGGCCTTTTAATGGCTGCTGCCAGACTTAATATTCCTACGATTTTTGTCTCAGGCGGTGCAATGAGCGCCGGAACTATCGGTAAGAAGAAATTGTCTTTGGTTTCTGCCTTCGAAGGTGTCGCCGCATTCAAAACAGACAAAATTGATGCAGAAAAGCTTAAAGAAATCGAACACAAGGCTTGCCCGACATGCGGATCTTGTTCCGGCATGTTTACAGCTAACTCCATGAACTGCTTGACAGAAGTTCTCGGAATGGCACTTCCCGGCAACGGAACCATCCCTGCGGTCATGAGTGCTCGTATCCGTTTGGCTAAACAAACCGGTATGAAGATCATGGAGCTGCTTGAGAAGAATATTCTTCCCCGCGACATCATGAAAGAAGATGCTTTCATGAATGCTATGACAATGGATATGGCGCTCGGATGTTCTACCAACTCCATGCTTCATTTGCCGGCCATCGCTCACGAATGCGGCATTAAATTGGACATGCATTTAGCCAATGAGATTTCAGAAAGAACACCAAACCTCTGCCATCTCTCTCCTGTCGGCTCACACTTTATTGAAGAACTCAACGAAGCCGGAGGCATTCCTGCTGTTATGAAGGAAATTGCCAAGAAAGGTCTTCTGAAGACAGATTTAATGACCGTGACAGGCAAGACTATTGAAGAGAATTTGGCAGACGCCGAAATTAAAGATCCTGAAATTATTCGTTCTATCGACAATCCATACAGTGAAACCGGTGGAATTGCAGCCTTGTTCGGCAATTTAGCTCCGGACGGCTGTGTCGTAAAAAGAGCTGCCGTGGCTCCTGAAATGCTGGTTCATAAAGGTCCGGCCAGAGTATTCGACTCCGAAGAAGAAGCAATTAAGGCCATTTGGGATCAAAAGATTAAAGCCGGAGACGTTGTTGTCATCCGCTACGAAGGTCCTAAAGGAGGCCCCGGTATGCGTGAAATGCTTTCTCCGACATCAGCCATTATCGGCAGCGGCTTAGGCTCTTCCGTAGCCCTTATTACCGACGGAAGATTTTCTGGTGCTACTCGCGGCGCGGCGATTGGACATGTCTCTCCTGAAGCTGCCATTGGCGGTCCGATTGGATTGTTGGAAGAAGGAGACATCATTTCCATCAATATCCCGGAACACAAAATTGAAGTTGAACTCTCAGACGAAGAGTTGGAAAAGAGAAAAGCCAAATGGAAGCCAAGACAGCCTAAGATTACAACCGGCTATCTGGCAAGATATTCCAAACTTGTCAGCTCCGGAACTTCAGGCGCTGTTCTTTCATAAAATCTAAAATAACTAAGGGAGGCTTCGGCCTCCTTTCTAATCCCTTGGAGAAAATCTTGAGTACCTTTTCCTGTAATGAAGACCTTTGTTCCGGATGCGGAACATGCGTTTTTGTCTGCCCAAAACATTTATTGACCTTGGAAGATAGACACCCGGTAATGTCAGACGAGAATGCTGACAAATGCACGGAGTGCGGGCAATGTGTTGCCTTTTGTCCTGAGGGTGCTGCTGAACAAGAGATTTCAGAAGGCAAAACTTTAGGACCTAGTCTGGCTTACGACATTAAAAACAAAGCCATTATTGACGGAGCTCTTAAAAGCCGCCGCTCCTATCGGACATTTGCCAAAAGGCCTGTCTCCCCGGCTTTGATAGAAGAAATTCTTGAAGTTGCTAACTTGGCTCCATCCGGTAGAAATGCCAGATTTTTAAGATGGATTGTCCTTCCCACCCCAGCAAAAATTAGAGAATTTAATCAAACAGCTTTGAATTGGCTTGTTAATGAAGCATCCGAAGATTCTGCATTCACTAAACGCTATAGCCCTGAATCCATGATTGAGCTTCTGAAAAATGGCAAAGACCCTTTCTTCTGTGGGGCTCCGGCTGCAGTATTTTTAGTTGGAGATAAGAATCAGCGTTGGGGAGAAATTGATTGCGCCATTGCTGCCACCTACTTTAATTTAGCCGCTGAAGCCAGAAATATTGGCTGCTGTTTTGCCGGCAGAGGAACTAATATTGCTCAGGCTTCTCCTGCCCTTCGTCAACTTCTTGAGGTTCAGGATAACGAAAGTGTTTACATCGGTCTGTTCTTTGGTCACAAGACCGTTCAAGCACACCATGTTCCAGCACGCGGTCCAGTTCCTGTAACTTTCCTGTAATCGTATAAAGCGAGGACTATGACAGGTCCTTGCTTTTGTCAAAAATAATTTGCCGTTGAGAACTCAACTAACGTCTCCAGTCAAAAGCAAATTTAGGAAGGGTGAGTATCTTTCGTTCATCCTGTTCCATCACCTTTTCGTTTCACTTTAGTGTTTTTTTCGTTCCAAATTGGAACGAAAAAGAGGCACTTTTGGAACGAAAAATGCCTTCAGCTATTTCAAAGAAAAGAAAATACAAAAGTAGTACCATCAAAGTGTGCTTTTCTTGATTCTCGAAAAAGTCGCAGAAAAAAGACGGTATATCCTGAAGTTCCAAAGAAAACCATCAGACTATTCCGCCTTGATATTAGAAAGAAGCTCTTGTTTGCAACATCCTAATAAGTTTCGAAAATTCTTCTTGCTTCTTCTAGCTCTGGACTTTTCTTTAAAGCTAGCTGAAGGAGAACACGTGCTTTTTGCGGATTCAAAGAACCTGCATTAATAAAGTTTTGCCATTCGGAGTTTGAATCCACCACCAAACCACTTCCTGTTCTGCTGGAACGTACTACTAAAACGCCTTTATTTGCAGCTCTTTCAAGTCCGGAGAATGCATTTTTGTGGATGCTGCCATTACCCATCCCTGCATAGACAATACCTTTTGCTCCGGCTGCCACTGCTGCATCGATAAGTGCGGAATCCTGATTAGCATGTGCATAGATAATGTCGACTCGCGGTAAATCTCTTACGTCTTGGACAGAAAACTCTGTTTGAGTAGTATGGGGCTTAACGCTTTGTTTAAAGAAATAAGGAGTACCTCCCGTAACCGTCCCCAAAGCACCAAACAGTCTGGACTGAAAAGTATCCACATTGGTGGTATTGGTTTTAGTTACGTCTCTAAGTCCATGAATTTCGTCATTCATGACTGCAAGAACTCCCTTTCCTTTTGCTTCAGGACAAACCGCAACTTTGACTGCTTCAATAATATTCATGGGGCCGTCCGCACTGATTGCAGTTGCTGGTCTCATTGAACCAACCAAGATAACGGGTTTATCGGAAGACAACACTAAATTCAATAAGAAGCCTGTTTCTTCCAGAGTGTCGGTACCGTGAGTGATGACAACGCCTGCAATAGAGTCGTCATCTAAATATTTTTGAGAAATCTCGGCAAGTTTTTCCCAGATATCATCAGTCATATCTTCGCTGCCGATATTGCTTACCTGCTCCGTAACAATCTCTGCAACCTCTGCTAACACAGGAACAGAATCAACAATGTCAGCAACAGTTGCGGAACCAGGAACATATCCTGTCGTTGCTGTGGAAGAAGCAGCTTTTCCTGCAATGGTTCCGCCGGTGGCAAGAATTGCAACTTTAGGTAGTTTCGGATTCGTCACTTTCAACTCCGTGAAAAAGTTTTTAAAACGTGATACTAAAAAGGCGTTGCTAGGAAAACAACGCCTTCAAGAGAATAATTAAACTGTTATGGCTTTAAAACTTCAAGACCACCCATGTAAGGTCTTAAAACTTCCGGAACGGTAACGCTGCCGTCTGCATTCTGATAGTTTTCCAGAACAGCAACTAAAGTTCTTCCTACCGCCAATCCGGACCCGTTCAATGTATGAACATATTCCGGTTTGTTTTGTGCATTCTTAAAACGAGTCTGCATTCTGCGGGCTTGGAAAGCTTCGCAGTTAGAAACAGAGCTGATTTCGCGATAAGTGTTCTGGGCAGGAATCCAAACTTCCAAGTCGTATGTCTTAGCAGAGCCGAAACCCATGTCACCTGTGCAGAGTGTAATAACACGATACGGTAAACCGAGTTTCTGAAGAATCTTTTCAGCGCATACAACCATTTCTTCAAGATGCTGGTAGCTGTCTTCCGGTTTAGTAATGCGGACCATTTCGACTTTTTCGAACTGGTGCTGGCGAATCATACCGCGCGTGTCTTTGCCATAAGAACCGGCTTCGGAACGGAAGCAAGGAGTCTGAGCGGTAATCTTAATTGGTAAGTCAGACTCTTTGAGCATCAGGCCTCTGACGGAGTTAGTTAAAGTAACTTCAGAAGTCGGAATCAAATAGAAAATCTCACCCTCGCCTTCTTGACCGCCCTTCTTGGCGGCAAACAAGTCTTCTTCAAACTTAGGAAGCTGACCGGTACCGATTAAGGTTTCTTGGTTAGCGATATAAGGTGTATAGCATTCTGTGTAGCCGTGTTCTGTTGTGTGAGTGTCCAGCATGAACTGAGCAAGGGCGCGGTGGAGACGTGCAACTGGTCCCTTCATGAAAGCAAAGCGTGTGCCGGCGAGTTTTGTACCGGTTTCAAAATCCAAACCTAAAGGAGCACCGACATCAACGTGGTCTTTGATTTCAAAATCAAAATTACGCGGTGTACCCCAGCGGCGTACTTCAACGTTTTCAGTTTCGTCTTTGCCGACCGGAACAGATTCGTGCGGAAGATTTGGAATAGTCAACAGAAGATCTGTCAAAGCTTTCTTAAGCTCTTCGGTTCTCTTTTCTAAGTCGCTTAATTTGGAAGCAATTTCACTTCCTTTCTGCATCAGCTCAGTGGCGTCTTGACCGGACTTTTTAGCTGCGCCGATCTGTTTGGCTACAGCGTTTCTTTGAGCCTGAAGCTGTTCGGTTTCAGATTGAACAGCCTTTCTTTCGGACTCAAGAGCGTTGTATTTTTCTACTGGAAATTGAAACTTTCTCGTTGCCAATCTGGCGACAACTTCATCTAAGTTTTTGCGAAGGAGGTTCTGGTCAAGCATTTTTATTAATGTCTCACAATTTTTTTAAACATAAGTAATGATTGTACGCCATAAGATAGTAATACTTAAGGCTGCAACTCTCTAGGTTCGGTTATTTTGGATTGACGTGTTCAGGCTCGTTGTATTTATTTCCGCTTCTTAATCCTTCCGGAGCCGATTGCGCGGTTCTTGCTTCTTGATTAAGCCGTTGGAGTTCTTTCAGTCTTTCTCCAATTTTGATTTCTAAGCCTCTGGGAACAGGATGGTAAAAGCGAAGTTCTTCCAAATCATCCGGAAAATATTTTTCGCCTGCTGCAAACGCGCCCTCTTCGTCGTGGGCGTATCTATAATGAGTTCCGTAGCCTAAATCTCCCATTAGTTTAGTCGGCGCATTTCTCAGCTTTAAGGGGACAGCTCTTGTGGAGTCTTTTTTAACAAAAGCCTTCATTTGGTTATATGCTTTGTAGACAGCATTAGATTTCGGAGCCATCGCTAAATAAATCACGGCGTTTGCCAAAGCCAACTCACCCTCAGGAGAGCCAAGACGCTCGTAGATCCGAACCGCTTCACTAGCTAAGGTTATGGCTCGGGGGTCGGCGAGACTGATATCTTCAATAGACATTCGTACCAATCTTCTGCCGAGATAAAGCGGGTCAACACCACCGTCAAGCATTCTGCACATCCAGTAAAGAGCAGCATCCGGATCAGAGCCTCTGACGGATTTATGGAGAGCCGAAATCTGGTCGTAAAAATTCTCTCCCCCTTTGTCGAACCGGCGAATAGTTGAAGGAAGTGTCTTTCTAACGAAATCTTCAGTGATGACATGAATGCCATTATCACGGGCAACGGTCGTAATAACATCAACGGCATTTAGGAAGCGTCTCGCATCACCGTCCGCGAGATTAAATAGGATGTCTTTGGATTTTTCTTCAAAGGAAATATCAGGAAATTCTTGTTTGTTTGCCCTCTCTAACAGTTCATTCAAATCTGCTTTAGAAAGAGATTCAAGAACATAGACATTTGAGCGTGAAAGCAATGCTGAGATAACTTCAAAGCTCGGATTTTCAGTGGTGGCGCCGATAAAAGTAAAAAGACCGCTTTCCACATGAGGAAGAAAGGCGTCCTGCTGGCTCTTAGAGAATCTATGTACTTCATCGACAAAAACCACGGTAGATTTGCCGGTAGCTTCTCTGTATTTTGTAGCCTTTTCAACAGCGTCTCTAATATCTTTTACTCCTCCGAGCACTGCGGAGATAGAGATAAACGGCAAATGAAAAGCATCGGCCATTAATCTGGCAAGCGTGGTTTTGCCAACTCCCGGAGGACCCCAAAGAATCATCGAGTGAGGATGGCCGCTTTCAAAAGCACTTCTCAGAGCTTTGCCTTCTCCGAGAATTTGTTTTTGACCGACTACCTCATTAATTGTTTTAGGCCGCATGCGTTCAGCCAAAGGAGAGGCTTTATCTTCTACATTGTTTTTCTTTGTTTTTGTCGGTTCGGAAGAAGTTCCTGCACTTTCAAACTCGAATAAATTGTCTTGCATTTCGCTGATTCTTTAGAGATTTTTTTACTTTGGAAACATTAGCAATTAGGAAAGAAATTTTCAATGTCCTGCGGATTGGAATGAGAGGTTTGTAACCGACAATTATTTTTCCTTCTCTCCTTTACATTAACTTGTACTTTTAATAGATCGAAAAACACATTGAAGCGTCTCGCCTATATGATGAAAACGTGAAGAGAGATGATTCTCCATCAAATTCCTCTTATCAGATAAAACTTTAGGCTCAAGCTTGCCGCCTGAGCCATTTTTTTGCTGTGTTGTGGTAATAATTACCAAGCTCCCATCCAGGTAATCAGCAACGCGTTAATTAAGTCAATTAGGAAAGCTCCAACAATACTGACAATCAACCAGGCTCTCGGACTGGTCCCATATTTTTCGGCAATAGCTTGCATGTTTGCCAAACCGTTAGCAGTAGCCCCCATTGAGAAGCCGATACCTCCGACGCAGAGCATCGTTGCGTCGTAGTTTCTTCCGAAGACCAAGAATACGCAGATCCAGAGGAACAGGACGGTAAGGATGGTTTGGCAGGCCAAAATAACAACTAAAGGTCCGGCCAAATTGATAAGTTCGTTAAGCTTTAGGCTGTTGATGGCCATCGTAACGAACAAGACCAAGCTAATATCGGCGATAGCGTTCAAGCCTTTGCCGTCCACTCTGTATTTGCCGGAGAAATCGCCGACGTTTCGGACAATAGCAGCAACCATCATGGATCCGATGTAGGCGGGAAGCGTGATAAAGTGATCAAGGAATGATGAAACGGCGACTCCCGCAGCCATACTCAGAGTAACGATGCTGGTAGCTTTCATTAACTGAGCGGTCATTGTCGGCTGATGGTCAGAGTCGATTACGTCGGTGTCGAACTCCTCAGGAATCTTTACGTCTTCATTGGAGACGTTTTCGATAGGAGTTTTGACTTTGTATTTCCTGATAAGAAAACTTCCTAAGGGCGCTCCGATGATCAAAGAAGCGACCATTCCGAAGGTGGCTGCCGTAATGGCGACAGCCGTTCCTCCTACAATCCCATAGGTTTGTTCGAAGTAAGGCCCGAAAGCGGCGGCCGTTCCTAATCCTCCCATCATAGAGACAGATCCCGCCAGAATGCCGTAATGCATATCTAGTCCCATCCATTCAGCGACTCCCATTCCTAAGAGGTTTTGCAGAACGGTAAGAACTGTAACGGCTATAAGAAATCCAACCAACAGCCCTCCTCCCTGCTTGACAACTTTCAGCCCTGCTGAAAGACCAATGGTGGTAAAGAAAGCAAGCATTAAAAGAGTTTGGAGGGAAGAATCAAAGTTAACGGTCAAAATTCCGTTGGCTTTTAAACCGGATAATAAGAAGGCGAAAGTCATACCTCCGATCACCGGACTTGGGACTGCAAATCTTTCGAATAAATAAACTCTTTTTCTAACCCACACACCAAAATAATAAGTACAGATAGCCAGTGCGACGGCCTGCACAGAAGAGACGTCAATAGTAAAAAGAGTTTCACCTGCCATTAAAAATCTTCCTTCCTAAGAAATGATTGAGAATAAAAACTAATTTTGTTATAAAAAAACTTCTAGAAACAAATATCTACAAGAAAGTTCCCCAAATAGGCACAGAGGGGGCGACTCGAAAGAATAACATTCCTTCCCGCATTTTTCCTTTTTTATAATGAATAAATGCATTGCAAGAAAATCTTAAATACAGCACTAGCCGTCGGATTGCTGGTTCTTACCGGCTGTGCGAGCAAACATCCTTTAGAAACTCCGCTAGGGCAAAGCTCTTTTCAGGAGTACTTAGCTGAAACTCGAGCTTGGATAGCCGAGAACCGTCATTTCGTTATGGACGACCATGAGAAAGAGCTAACCTACCATACGCCTTTTGAAATCCGGCCTGCCGGAAAGACGGACAAAGGAATTCTGCTTATTCATGGGTTGGGCGATTCTCCATGGACATATCGAGACCTCGCTCCTAAGCTAGCCGAACAAGGAATGCTTGTAAGAACGGTGCTGCTCCCCGGACATGGAACAAAACCGGCAGATATGATTGGTGTCACCAGCGAGGACTGGAATAAAGCCGTTCAAGAGCAAATAGACCTTCTAAAGAAAGAAGTTCCGAACGTTTGGCTCGGAGGATTTTCAACCGGAGGCAACCTCGCCTTCTCTCATGCAGCCGAAGATCCGGACATTCGAGGTCTGATTTTGTTTTCGCCGGCTATCGAAATCCGGACTAAGTTAGTCGAACTTGTTCCTTTCGCTGATCTCTTTATAGACTGGTTAAGAAAACCGGATAAAAAGACGGAAGGCGTCTTGCCTTTCAAATATGGGACAATTCCTTTGGATGGCTTGAACGCATTCAAAGATACAATGGATGATGCGGATAAGGCCTTAAAGAAAAAGCCTTACGATAAACCTGTGTTGGTAATGATGAGCGCTAATGACTCTATCGTTGACACTCAATCTCTCTTGAAGGTTTTTGATAAACAGCTGACCAATCCCAATTCAAAAATTATTTGGTATGGAGAGTTGCCGAAAAGCAAAATTTCTCTGAGTTCGAGAATTGTTGCTAAGAAGACCTTTCTTCCTAGCGAAAGAATCGAAACATTCTCTCATATGGCTCTGACTTATTCTCCGGAAAATGAGTGGTACGGCAGAAACGGCAAGTACCGCTATTGTGTGAACCGTTCTACCAAAGGCTACTATGAGAAATGCATGGCTGCTCCCGAAGTCTGGTACGGTGCATACGGAACCGTAGACGGAGATCGAATGTTTGCTCGGTTAACTTATAACCCATATTTTTTCAGGCAGTTAGATGACATTGAAAAAGTTATTGCGGCTGGAACCACTGAACTTCGGCCAAATACCATCCTTGAGAAAGTAACTCCAATTAAGGCTTCCCACTGAAGCAGATACCGAAGAAGGCCAAAGAATTATGAAAACCATGTTTAAATTTAAATCTGTTTTGATCTTAACAGCAGCTGCCGTCTTGGCAGCAGGACTCTCCGGCTGTTCCGATGAAAATGTCGGCAGCGTATCCTTAGGTATTTTGACCTTGAAGGATATCAAGATCAGTGCGTTCCAAGACAGAGACGTCCCAGGGGTCACTTGTCATGTGGCAAGTATTGACTCGCCTTTGACCCTCAGTGACCCGTCCGATGCTTCCGTTTCCTGTGTACAAACAGGCGAGATCACGCCGGAGATGATTGAAAACGTCAAAAGAAACAAGACCGGTGAAGTGGTCTTTAAACAGTCCAAAAGCGTATTTCTTAAGACCTTAAAGATTAAAAGAATCTTTGATGAAAAGAACCAAACATTGATGTATATCGCCTATACCACGAAAGAATTTAACGGCAGCTTTAAGAATAGTTTGTCTACGATTTCTCTCTGGAGGACAAAAGCTTACAATCCGGCAATCGCCGCTGAAAATCAGAACTAATTTTTGAGAGACAGGTAAATCATGATTGCCTATTACTCTCTTTGATAAAATCAGCTTTTTTATAGGAGAACAAAAATGAACCAAGTTATTACTTGCGAAAATGCACCGGCTGCAGTCGGTACATATTCAGTAGCTTTTAAGGCAGGCAATACTCTTTACTGCTCCGGACAGCTCGGAATTGATCCTTCTACAGGTGAATTACCGAATTCTGTTGAAGCTCAAGTTCGCCAGGCTTTCAGAAATGTTTTTGCAATCGTTGAATCTGCCGGCGGCAAGCCTTCAGACATCGTAAGACAGACTGTCTATTTGACAGATCTTGCCAACTTTGCCGTTGTTAACAAAGTCATGGCCGAAGTTTTCAAAGCCCCTTATCCGGCAAGAAGCTGCGTACAAATTTCTGCATTGCCTAAAGGCGGATTAGTAGAAGTTGAAGCAACCGCAGTGATTGGTTAAGTCTTTACCAAGGAGTGGACCGCGGAAGAAGGCGGTTCACCATGTCACGAACGGCAGGCTCAGAATCGGCCATTTTATCCTGCAGAGTCACCTGATTTACAGGCTTTTTCATGGCAACGATCTGAGTCTTTTCATTTTTCTTCAAAAAGAAAAGACGAGCGTCTTTTAGATAGGGAAAAGGTTTTTGAGCGACTCGGGCTTCGTACATAATGGTCGCAGGACAAACAAGTTCGTCCTTAGAAGGTTTTTTGACAATTTTGACAGTTAGACCTTTGTCTTCCAAAGCTTTCTTCAAGAAGAGAAAGAAAGAAGGCGGTGCACTGTTATTGTCAACCAAACAAACAGTGTCAAATCCAAAAGAATTTCTAAGATAGTACCCGTTAAACTCACTCGCACATCCCCCTAATAGGAACAGTGCGGAAGCAGAGAATATAACTGTTAAGTATTTAGACATAAACTTTGGATAAAAACAGTACGAAGGATTATTCTAACAATCTAACACTTTTTGAACACATTTATTTTATAAATATGGCAGGTAAAAATACTAAATATCCCGTAATAGCTTTATGGAATCCTATTTGGACCATTGTTTGGTCTCTTCTTTTTTCACCGGTATTCGGTGCATTCCTTCAAAGGACAAATTGGGCAGAAATGGGAGAACCGGATAAAGCAAGTCAAAGCGGAATTTGGGTTGCACTCGGGCTGATTTTTTTAGGCGGCTATCTTTTCGCGGAGCCCTTTTTGCCGGATGCTAATGATTTTTCTCAATATTACTTTTTGATTTGCTGGTTTATCTTCTATTTCTTATGGGTAGTCTTTGACGGACGCTTCCAAGTTAAAGCCGTTGCTGATCGTTACGGTACCGATTACCATCACAAGCTTTGGGGCAAACCTCTGATGCTCGGCGCAGGCGGCCTTCTTCTATGGACAGCCGTTTCATTAACCTACATCATGGGTTTAGTCATGATGGGCTTTATCAAAATAGATTAATGCAGTCAGAATCTTTTTTCTCAGCTGCGCACGATGTGTTCAGCGAGACCAATGAACTTCTGTCGGGAGATCTTCTCCTGGCCGATAATTCGTTGGAAGAAACGGCTAATGAAAATCTATCCGTTCGATATCGTAAGTTGGCTCTTCTCTTTGCCTTCGGAGGCTCTTTAGGAAAGAATCCGGAACGTGCAGTTTCTCTTTTTAAAAAGTCAGCGAATTTAGGTGATACAGAGTCGCCCTTTTATTTAGCGATGGCTCTAAGAGAAGGTTTCGGAGTACCTCAGAATCTTCAAGAATCTTTTGCCTGGCTGCGAATCTCATCAGCAAAGAATTTTCCTCCAGCGCTTTATGAAATGGCATTTGCGCTTCAGGAAGGAATCGGTTGTCAAAAAGATCCGACCTCTGCCTCCCAATTATTTTCTAAGGCGGCCAATCTTAAATATCCGAAGGCTGTCTCAAGAATGCTTCGTTTCTCGCTTGAGAAAGAGAAGATTGATTTAAAAGAAGTTTTGTATTGGATCAACGCCGGAAAAAATTCCGTTCCCTCTTCTATGTATGCATGTGCCAAGGAGCTTTTAAGCCGACCTGAGCCTCAAACTTATCAAGCTTTATACCTATTGGAAGAAGGTGCGGCTCTAGGGGATACAGAGAGTCAAGCGGCTTTGGCCGCTTTCTGGTATGAAGGATTGTATTGTTCTTCAAATATGGTCTTAGCTCTTGTTTTTGCCCATATGGCCGCATCAAGAGGCCATTATTTGGCTTCTCAATGGCTTGAGAACTGGAGGAAACAGGCTAATGATAAAGAACTAAGCGAAGCCGCAGAAATAGCATCCGGCGCGTCATCTCGTCAAATTATCGAGAATTTGCGCCGGAAAGGACTAAATGGTTAAGCAGAGTAGAAATTGTGAGTTGCAATGCGCTGATGGCAAGAAAGCTCACCTAACTGTTTCAACCCGTTCTTTTTAACATCCATTCTTAGATTTTGAAGGATATGGAGAGCGGACGGTGCGATATCTCCAGCCAATAAGCCGCAGTCGATATTTTCTGAAGCGGCACCGTGCAGATAGATGGAAGATAGAATGGCACTTACAAAGTCAAATTTTTGAGCGAACATAGCACCCATCATTCCACACAACGCATCTCCCGAACCTGCTGTAGCCAGGCCAGCTGTTCCGGTCGGATTGATCCAGGTAACACCGCTCTTTTGGGCAATCACCGTTCCATTCCCTTTAAGGACAGCCACAGTACCCGTCAAAACAGAAATCTCTTGGGCTCGCATTACGCGATCAGATTGAACATCTTTGACGGTAGTTTTTAAAAGACGAGCAGCTTCACCCGGATGTGGAGTAAGGACAGTATGGGCACTTCTCTGAGCGGTTTTACTCATCAATTCAGAATCTTGAGCGATCATGGTAAGAGCATCGGCGTCAATTATCAAGGGAATCGGAAGATCCAACGCTTCGTTGAGACGCTGACGGGCTTTCTGACTAAAGCCAAGACCAGGGCCGATGACTAAGGCATCAATTTCTGAAAAGTCAATTTTTTCTCGGAACATGAGTTCCGGGCAACCGGGATCGTAGACGAGATTTTCTTCAACCAATTCGACAAGAACAGAGCCCGCTCCCATGCGAAGAGCTGCAGCGCCGGCGATAAGAGCGGCTCCTACCGTGCCCTTACCTCCTCCGATAATGCCTAAGCGGCCGAAGTCTTTTTTAGAGGAGATTAGTTTTCTAGGAGCTAAAACTGATTTGAAATCAATAGGCTCAACTAAATTGATATTGGAAAGAGGAATAGAAACACCCAAATTATCAGTGTGAACGTGTCCACAGACTTCTTGGCCGATACCGGTAAATAAACCAGGTTTGCCGGCTAAGAATGTGATGGTGACATCACTGCAGCATCCGGGCATGGAACCAATCCATTGACCTGTTTGACTATCAAGTCCGGTTGGGATATCCAATGATACGTGCACCGCTTCTCTTTCGTTGTACCACTGTACAGCATCGATATATTCGCCTTTCAACGGTTTGTTCAGGCCAATACCAAAAATGGCATCAATAACGACTTGAGATTTTGGTGCGTTATACGGATCTTCAAAAGTCTTGCCTCCAATTTCGTCCCACATCTGCTTGGCTTTATAAGCATCTGTTCCTTCTTTTGGAGACTTACCTGCCACCTGTACGCAATAGACATCGTAGCCTCTTTCAACAAGGGCTCGTGCACAAACGTAGCCGTCTCCCCCGTTATTACCGGGCCCGCATAAAACGGTAACGGTGCAGGGAGACTTGTGGAGGTGACAAACTAAATCGGCAGCTGCTGTGCCAGCCCTTTCCATTAAAGTAAAAGGACCGAGGATTCTAGCGTTTTTTTCTTCAAGCTCACGAAGTGTGGAGAGCTCAAGCAGTTGTTCAGACAAAATTATCTCCTTATCCTATAAAAGGCGCATTTTGCGCCTTTTGAGAATACGTATCAAAATTCATTAATTAATTCTTCTTCGCAAATCTTTCCGGCGAATACAGTTCAGGATTCACTGCGGGTGTTTTGCCTTCAATCACATCAGCCAAAAGTTCTCCGCATCCTGTAGAAAGAGCCCATCCGTTCAAACCGTGACAGATGTTCAAATACAAGCCTTCTAAAGAAGTTTTCCCGCAGCTTGGTAAGCTATCCGGGTGAATGAGAGTTTGTCCGGACCAATTTGTGGTATCGGTCCAAACAGCGCTCTGCGGTACAAGTTTGCAAGCAGCTTGATAAAGCTCCTCAATTGTTTTATCGGCTACATCTTTAGAGACATCGCCAAGCCAGAAGCGTCCGCAAACTCTAAGTCTGTTTCCGAGTCTGGTAATCAGAATGTCTTTGTTTTCAAACTGCAGCGAATGTGTCGGAACTGCATTGACAGGCTGAATGGCCGCAGTAATCGTCCAACCGGTAACTATCGCCATAGGAAGATCGAGGACATTTGCCAGCAATTCTTTTGCCCCGACATTGTTTGACAAGATAACGGCATCAGCAGAGATTTCTCCCTTATCTGTTTCAACGCCGGTTATTTTGCCGTCCTCACCTTTTATCAACTTAGTGACGGTGGTGTGGTACATCATGGTCAGATCCGGATCCGCAATATTCAGCATCTGAATTTGCTTAGAGTAGTAGGAACCGTTGCCGGAGAGTTCCTGCGGCATATAGAAGCTGCCTAGGAGATCTGGGACTTCAATGGAATTTTCCAGGCGTCTGGTTTCTTCTGCATCGAGCCACTCTCCCCCTTTTCTCGCCTCTTCTTCCTTGTGAGCTTCTTCCCATACGGTTTCATTGGTATAGAGGCGAAGCAAACCATAAGTTTGTTCAAAGGAAATATCCTGAAGCCTAGCTTCAAATTCAGTCAAACCAACACTGTATCGAGCTAACTCAATGAGGGACTGACTGTCTTTTTTCCATTTATCGGCACTGCGAGAATTAGCCAAGGAACGCAAAAACTTCATATGACTTAAAGACATATCCCAACCAAGGCGTCTTGTCTTAGCAAAAACGCTGGCAAGTCCTGCTTTCCCTTTAAATGGGGAACACAACATTGCAATAGATAAGGCTCCCATAAAGCCGGCCATTCCGAAGCTGCAGCCCTGGTTGGGAGAAGAAGCTGATTCAATTAGGGTAACTTTATGTCCTCTTTTCCGCAAAGAGTGGGCACAAGCAATGCCGGTTACTCCGGCTCCTACAACGATTATCTGCATTTGTTGGATATCCTAAACTTATGGTGTTATTGTAGCTTTATTCGAATAGGTCTTATACCAATTTAGGCTCTATTACGCAATGGAAATCGTGAAAAAATTTTCAATTAATGGTATTGCAATGGAATTAGATACTGATGCAACTGAATTAAAAAAAGAACTTTGGACGATTGATGAGCTTGAAGATGCTTCCGGTCTGTCTAAAAGAACTATTAAATACTATGTTCAGCTGGGATTGATTTCTCCTGCGATTGGAGAAACCCGGAGTGCCCGTTATTCTGTATCTCATCTAAATGAAATAGAGTTCATTAGGAATCTTCAAAACAAGGGTTATACCTTAAAACAGATTCAAGAAATGAAGCCTCGAGCGGAAGATGTAGTCCCAAAGAAAAGAAAAATTGCGGCCCCTCACCTCTTTTACGAGTTTTATTTAGGTCAAGGCGTCTATATCAAATTTGATAATAAAGGCGAACAGTTTGAAAGCCAGACTATGAAAGAGCTTGCCCTGAAAATGAGCGAACTTTTATATAAAGAACATCCTAAAAAAGCCGATTAATTCTACCTTCTGATTGAATATGGGTTTTGGTAGAATTTCTTTCTATAAAACATATTCTAGTTGTGGGATAAAAGTGACCGAAGAAAATACTTCCGGATGGAATAAATTAAAAAATTGGTTTAAAGCCGAAGAAGAACCGGGCCGAGACTTAATCATCAAGAATTGCCATTTTAAATCTCAAGCAGAAGTTGCCGGAGAGACACTCGTTTTGAACGGTGCCGGTCTGAGATCGATTGAAGGAGAAGAGATTTACTCCGTCGGTCTTTACCTGCCTAAAAAAACAACACGTGCTGATACTGCCAAAGCTTTGTTAGGAGCAAGAAGAGTTACCTTATATATTCTTAAGGACTTGGTTCCTGCAGACTTCATCCCTTCTCTAAGAAACGGCATTCAGATGAATACGAATGAGACCAGTCAGGAGTTTATTAAAGAAGAACAAGCTCAAATAGAAGATCTCATGGAAAGAATCGGTTCTTTTACAGCCGGGGATAAAGTCGATATTGATTGGCTCCCTAGAAAAGGAACATCGGTAAAAGTCAACGGAAAAGTTGTCAAAGATGGAATTAGAGGTAAAGCTATTTACGACGCAATCATGTTTATCTGGTTAGGCAATCATGCTCTTGAGGCTTCCCTCAAAGATTCTCTTCTTCACGTCTGAAGACGTTAATTTTTCTTTCTCCAATTAACAAGGCCTCCCTCGGGAGGCCTTTGTTCTAATCAGTTTTTAGTGCTGATTACTTAACGAACTTAGGATTGATCAAGTTCTGTGTGTTGAAGATTTCATCCCATTCTTTCTGAGTGAGAAGTTTTCTTTCATCAACAACGATCTGGTGCAAGGACTTGCCGGAGAGGTAACCTTCCTTAGCGATGTCTGCACAAACTTGATAACCGAAGTGTGGCTTGAGCAATGTAACGATACCGATGGAGTTCATTACATAGTCTCTGCAGCGTTCTGTGTTAGCTGTAACGCCATCAACCAACTTAGTGCGCAATGTGTCGCAAGCGTTGGCCATAACCTTCATCTGTGTGAACAAAGCGTATGTGATAACCGGTTCCATAACGTTCAGTTCGAGCTGGCCGGCAGAAGCAGCAAGCATAACTGTTGTGTCAAGACCGATAGCCAAGAAGGAAGCTTGGTTAGCAACTTCAGCAGCAACCGGATTAACTTTACCCGGCATGATGGAAGAACCAGGCTGGAGCTGTGGAAGATTGATTTCCTTCAAGCCGCAGCGAGGACCGGAAGCAAGAAGACGAATATCGTTGCAGATCTTAGTCATCTTAACTGCCAAACCCTTGATAGCGCTGGACAATGTCATGTAAGCGCCGCAGTCGCTGGTAGCAGCGATCAAGTCTGCAGAGTTCTTGAATGGGAGACCAGTCAATTCAGCCAAGTACTTGGAAGCCAATTCAGGATATCCAGGAGCAGCTGTTACTGTTGTACCGATAGCTGTTGCACCGAGGTTGATAACCAAGAGGTGTTTCTGAGCATCACGGAGGTTTTCGATTTCATCGTTGAGTGTGAAGCCCCAGCCGTGGAATTCCTGACCTAAAGTCATAGGAACAGCGTCTTGCAAGTGGGTACGGCCCATCTTCAATGTCTGGTCGAATTCTTTGGCTTTTGCATACAATGCATCGCGAAGCTGTTCAGCTGCCTTGATAAGGATGTTGGAGCGGAACATGCAGGAAAGATGGATTGCTGTTGGGTATGTGTCGTTAGTAGACTGACCGAAGTTAGCGTCGTTATTCGGGTTGACAATAGTGTAGTCGCCGAGCTTGCCGCCAAGATGCTGAATAGCGAGGTTGGAGATAACTTCGTTAGCGTTCATGTTAGTGGAAGTACCTGCACCACCCTGGAGCCAGTCAGTGATGAACTGGTCACGATATTTTTCAGTATCGTTGATGAGCTGGTCGCAAGCCCAAATCATTGCATCAGCAACTTTAGGTTCTACAACGCCCAATTCCTTATTGGCCATTGCGCAGGCTTTCTTAACATAAGCGAAAGCGATGATGAAGTAGATTTCTTGAGAGTTTCTTTCTTCGGTGATGAAGAAGTTTTCTTTACCGCGTAAAGATTGAACGCCATAGAGGGCGTTTTCTGGAACTTCAAGATCACCGATAAAATCATGCTCAATACGTGTCATATTGACTCCTCAAATAAAAGCAAACAAGCTGTCTGCTTGCCAACCGTATAACGTAAGTATTTGGAAAAATTCCAATGGTCAACTTACTTATAGATAATTTTTGTGCTAAGGAAAAAATATAGGTTTCCCCTTAGTTGCGTGCATTCTATACCAACTAAATTAAAAAGAGAATAGTTAACATCCGAGCCATCTCGAGCAAACCTTTTTTGTGGCAGTGATTTGTAATCAAAATTCTCGAAAATAATTAACCGCCAATATCTTTAGACGGAAAAGGATAAAAACTCATAAAGGGTTTATTAAGATACTCTTAAGCGGATTTTCTAATGTTTTCAATGAGTTTGAGGTGGAAAGAACTCATCAATTCTTTTAAGGGTAAGTTCTAGGGGCAAGAAAAAGATGAAAGAGGTTTTATAACAGTTAGTTGCAACTCTTACATTTATATTTAATCTTTTTGTTTTTATAAGAACGCTTAACTTCTGCAGTACTTCCATCTTTTCGAATATCTGGAAGGATTTTCTGGCTTCTTGTGTGAATCAAGGAAGCATTTTCTTTTGTCCTATTAACCAATTACGAGCCAAATCATTAACAGTCTGCAGATTAACATTTAGCATTCATGTAACTCATGTTTCATATTTCTTCTTAATGTTACCGACATTTTTTATATAACAAGAATTCATTGTCTTTACTGCAAGAAGTTATGGTCAAAGTATTTTCTTGTCAGAGTCTCGCTTATAAAGCCAGATACCAACTCTTTCTTTGCAGAGTGTCGATAAAAAATGAAAAGATGAGGGAAAAAAAAGCAAAATACGTTTTTTGGAACTACCCCATTAAAAAACCTCCCTGGTTTTTCCAGAGAGGTTCTTAGCTCAACTAAGTTCTTAGAACATTAGAAGAGGCCGCAGAATACGAAGCCGAAAGCAACGCTGAAGAAAATAGCGAGAACGCCAGGCCAGAAGAAGGAGTGGTTGAATACCCACTTACCGATTCTAGTTGTACCGGTATCGTCCATCTGAACTGCGCCAAGCAATGTTGGGTAAGTCGGGAGAACGAACAAGGCGGAAACAGCAGCGAAGGAAGCAACCAGCATGTAGGAGTTATCCGGAGTTGCAGCTGTGATACCTAAAGCGGCAACAACTGTCGGAGTAATAGCCTTAGCGGTAGCAGCCTGAGAGTACAGGAGCATGGCGGCTAAGAAGAATACAACGGCAAGAAGTGCTGGGTACTGGCTGATTGTGTGAGAAGCGAACTCCTTGATTTCTTTTGTATGACCGGCAACGAATGTATCACCAAGCCATGCAACACCAAGAACGCAGATACATGCAACCATACCGGACTTAAATACGCTGGTACCAGCGATGTCGCCAAGTTTGACGTTGCAAAGTGTAGTAATCAATGCACCAACGAGAAGCATCAAGCTGATGATAGCTGAGTCACGAGGAACAATGACGTTCTTGATAAGGCCTACAGCCGGGGAAATGGCAGAAGCATAAAGAACGACACAGACAACGCCGATTAAGAAGATGTAAACAGAACGCTTGGCAGCCGGTGTGATCTTGATTTCGTGCATTCCGACAGGAGGTTTAACAAGGCCTTCAGCCAGACGCTTCTGATAGATCGGGTCGCTGTCGAGATCCATGTTTCTGATCTTTGTCATGATGAAAGCTGTAACCATGCAGCCAAGGAATGTGGTAAGCAGCCAAATTCCGAGCAATGCAGGGTAGCTCCAGCCGAACGGTTCCAAAACGCCGGACATGTAAATAACGGCGGCAGAAACCGGAGAAGCTGTAATAGCGATCTGGGAAGCAACAACAGCAATTGCCAGAGGAACGCTAGGTTTAATGTGTTCACCCTTTGCAACTTCAACGATAACAGGGATCATTGAGAATGCTGTGTGACCTGTACCTGCGAAGATGGTAAGAACATAAGTTACCAACGGAGCAAGGTAGTTGATGTATTTCGGATTCTTATAAAGAATCTTTTCTGCAATGTAAACAAGGTATTCCAAACCACCGGCTAACTGCATAACAGAAATAGCTGAAATTACGGAAGCGATGATCAAGATAACATCCCAAGGAATGTTACCAGGCTTCATACCTAAACAAAGACCGAGAATCAGAACGCCGGCACCGCCAGCATAACCAATACCGATACCGCCCAAGCGGACACCGACAAAGATTGCGCCTAACAGAACGACGATCTGGAGAGCAACGATGAAATCCATAAATCCTCCAAAGTGGAACCTAATTTAGATTTGTTAAGGCTCCGAGTGGCATTAATTAGAATTAATCAAGACAAAAAGCGCCACAAACCTTTTGTTTTTGATGAGTGTTGTCCCTTCTTTTCAGAAGGGACGGAAAAAAGAATTACTTAACGAACTTAGGATTGATCAAGTTCTGTGTGTTGAAGATTTCATCCCATTCTTTCTGAGTGAGAAGTTTTCTTTCATCAACAACGATCTGGTGCAAGGACTTGCCGGAGAGGTAACCTTCCTTAGCGATGTCTGCACAAACTTGATAACCGAAGTGTGGCTTGAGCAATGTAACGATACCGATGGAGTTCATTACATAGTCTCTGCAGCGTTCTGTGTTAGCTGTAACGCCATCAACCAACTTAGTGCGCAATGTGTCGCAAGCGTTGGCCATAACCTTCATCTGTGTGAACAAAGCGTATGTGATAACCGGTTCCATAACGTTCAGTTCGAGCTGGCCGGCAGAAGCAGCAAGCATAACTGTTGTGTCAAGACCGATAGCCAAGAAGGAAGCTTGGTTAGCAACTTCAGCAGCAACCGGATTAACTTTACCCGGCATGATGGAAGAACCAGGCTGGAGCTGTGGAAGATTGATTTCCTTCAAGCCGCAGCGAGGACCGGAAGCAAGAAGACGAATATCGTTGCAGATCTTAGTCATCTTAACTGCCAAACCCTTGATAGCGCTGGACAATGTCATGTAAGCGCCGCAGTCGCTGGTAGCAGCGATCAAGTCTGCAGAGTTCTTGAATGGGAGACCAGTCAATTCAGCCAAGTACTTGGAAGCCAATTCAGGATATCCAGGAGCAGCTGTTACTGTTGTACCGATAGCTGTTGCACCGAGGTTGATAACCAAGAGGTGTTTCTGAGCATCACGGAGGTTTTCGATTTCATCGTTGAGTGTGAAGCCCCAGCCGTGGAATTCCTGACCTAAAGTCATAGGAACAGCGTCTTGCAAGTGGGTACGGCCCATCTTCAATGTCTGGTCGAATTCTTTGGCTTTTGCATACAATGCATCGCGAAGCTGTTCAGCTGCCTTGATAAGGATGTTGGAGCGGAACATGCAGGAAAGATGGATTGCTGTTGGGTATGTGTCGTTAGTAGACTGACCGAAGTTAGCGTCGTTATTCGGGTTGACAATAGTGTAGTCGCCGAGCTTGCCGCCAAGATGCTGAATAGCGAGGTTGGAGATAACTTCGTTAGCGTTCATGTTAGTGGAAGTACCTGCACCACCCTGGAGCCAGTCAGTGATGAACTGGTCACGATATTTTTCAGTATCGTTGATGAGCTGGTCGCAAGCCCAAATCATTGCATCAGCAACTTTAGGTTCTACAACGCCCAATTCCTTATTGGCCATTGCGCAGGCTTTCTTAACATAAGCGAAAGCGATGATGAAGTAGATTTCTTGAGAGTTTCTTTCTTCGGTGATGAAGAAGTTTTCTTTACCGCGTAAAGATTGAACGCCATAGAGGGCGTTTTCTGGAACTTCAAGATCACCGATAAAATCATGCTCAATACGTGCCATGATATGTATGCTCCTAAACGAATATACGCATTAAATAAAGTCTTCAGCCAGGATAAATCCCGTGGTCATGCTTCGAACTTCAGGTTAAAAACTTTGGTGGATACCGCAAGGCATTCATCAAAGAATCAATTAATCTTTCATTAATATGCTCATGAACAAATTAATGAAATACCAATCGTCCTTTTGCTCAGAACTATTCTTTCAAACAGTCACTAGTGCTTTTCCCCAGTGGTTTAAGCGAATCGAACAATATCATGAAAGTTCTTTAATACAAATAGGGTTTGTACGTAGGAACTATGTAGTATTTTAGTCTTAACCCTTACCAAATGTAAATAGAGGGGATTGTAACTGATTGAAATACAACAAAAATAATAAAAAACTGAATTGTAAGTGATGTAACTATTTGAAAATCAAGAATATCTAGATTTCTAAATTTGTATGTTTTTTATCACAACCAGACATAGGAAGGTCTACTTTTAAGTGTTTGACAGATTTTGAACTCATTTTGGAAATCGATTTGTCTGATAAAACATCTAGCGGACAGTATCACGCTTCTATTCTTCGGAAGGTGGAGGAAAAAAATCGGAGGCTTTCAAGCAGCCGGGGGAATATAAATGTAAGGAACCGGTACCGATAACAATGTATTTTCTATTGATTCCACCAAACCGAATTCGAAGATCGGATCCTTCCTCATCTAGAGTATTTCTAAAGTTGAACGAGATCCTTACGAATTAAAGTTGGAGTCGAGGAAGTGTGAAACTTTCTTCGAAAAGACTGAAGAGGTTTGGATTTGACCTTTTCAAATGCAGGAAAGCCCTGCTTTCGCAGGGCTTTGCAGATTTTTAGCCAGGTTTTTTAGAGAAATTAGATTAGTCTAATTTCAATTCGCGAAGAGGAACAACTCTCTTGAGTGTTCTCTTTTCTTTTCCAGTAATGCCCTGCTCTGCCATCTTGCGGCGGATGAAGGCGATCTGGGTCTTAAGCGGTAAATCTTTCGGGCAGAAATCGTGGCAAGCCAACAATGTCATGCAGCCGAAAACACCGCTTTCTGTTCCCATAACTTCGTAATAATCTGCGTCATTACGATGATCGCGAGGATCCAGACGGAAACGGGAAATCTTGTTAATAGCAACGGCACCGACGAAGTCCGGACGCATACGGAAGTTGCCGCAAGAAGCTACGCAGCAGCCGCATTCGACGCAACGGTCAAGAAGATAAATATCTTCAGCAAGCTTCGGATCCATTGGTTTTTCGATCTTGTTGAAGTTAATTTGTTCTTCATTAACGTGGCACCATGCTTGGATTCTTTCGCTCATGCCGCGCATCCATTTACCGGTATTAACTGAAAGGTCGCCAATCAGTTCAAAGCCCGGCAAAGGAGCCAATGTGAAGTGATCCGGAAGGTCACGAGTCAATGTACGGCAGGCCAAAGCAGGCTTTCCGTTGACCAACATAGCGCAGGAACCGCAAATACCGGCACGGCAAACGAAGTCAAACTGGAGAGAAGGATCCTGTGTATCGCGCAATTCATTCAAAAGAATGTAGAGCGTCATGGAATCAGTCTCAGAAACCTGATAGGTTTGCAAATGAGGAACACTTTCAGAATCAGCAGGGTTGTAACGCAGGATGCTAACCTGAAGAGTGCGGTGGTTGCTAGAAGCCGGAGGTGTAACCTTTTCAGCTGGTTTAGCTTCCGGAGCAGTTTTTGTATTTTCAGCCATTTAAATTCAACTCCTGATGACTTATGAAAGAGGTTCGTCAATACGTTCGTTTCTGCCGCGCAGGTTTTCAGGCAACAGTTGGAGGTAAGGCATCAAAGCGTTCTGGATAGCAAAGCGGTCTTTGCCTTCTGCTTCCATCTTGGCTCTGATTTCGTCAACTTCTTTCTGGCGAATCGGTGTTTCGGGGTTGTCAATGTAGTTCTTGGCACCGTAACCACGCCATCCCGGAGGAAGTTCCATCTTGGAAATATCAAGTTTCTGATATTCAAGAGTCGGCATTGTGTCGTTTTCGTTCTTCCAAGAGGCAAGAGTACGGCAGCACCATTCAGCGTCATTACGGACTGGGTAGTCAATACGGAAGTGAGCACCGCGGGATTCTGTACGTTTGTAAGCGCCAAGAGCAATTGTCAAAGCTACGCGAAGCATCTTCTGAGTGCGGTATGCGTAAACCAATTCCGGATTTGCACCAGGTTGGTTCTTAACGGCAACATTGAAGCTCTTCTTATAAAGCTCTTCAAGTTCGGTAACAGCCTGTTCAAGTGTATCTCCGTTACGGAAAATACCAACTTTGGTGGTCATGATTTCCTGCATGCGAGTGCGGATTTCAGCCATGTTTTCTGTACCGGAGTTCTTGGCAAATGCGTCAAGCTTAGACTGTTCGCGTCTGATAAAGTCATAGACAACCTTAGTCGGAATGTCGATGGCGTTTTCAGGTTTGTCGCAGAAATCTGCAATCTTTTCGCCGACAATCATACCTGCAACAACGGTTTCAGCTACAGAGTTACCGCCTAAACGGTTGAAGCCGTGCATATCCCAGCAAGCTGCTTCACCAGCGGAGAACAAACCTTTGAGAGTTTGGCTTTCACCGCTTGGATTTGTTCTGACGCCACCCATGGTGTAGTGCTGTGCAGGACGGACCGGAATCCAATCTTTAGTTGGGTCTACACCTAAGAAGTAATGGCAGATTTCATATACTTCACGGAGATTGTGCTTAATATGGTTTTCACCAAGCAATGTAATATCAAGCCAAAGATGTTCACCGAAGCGGCTCTTAACACCTTTACCCTGAGCAATTCTTTCTTCCATACGGCGGGAAACGACGTCACGGGAAGCAAGTTCTTTCTTTTCAGGTTCAACGTCCGGCATGAAGCGATGGCCATCAACGTCACGGAGCAAACCACCGTCACCACGGCAGCCTTCAGTTACAAGAATACCGGCTGGGAAAATACCTGTCGGGTGGAACTGAACGGCTTCCATATTGCCTAATTTAGCAACACCGGTTTCAAGAGCGATGGCGTGACCAGTACCTTCACAGATCTGGGCGTTTGTAGATACACGGAACAGTTTACCTGCACCGCCGGTAGCGATAGCGGTAGCTCTGGCAACATAGCCAATTAATTCACCGGTAATCAAATCGCGGACAACTGCACCGTAGCAGCGCTGACCGTCATGAATCAAAGCGATAGCTTCAACTCTTTCATGAACCGGAATGCCGTGAGCGATAGCGCGTTCAGCAGCAGAGTTCAACATGGCATGGCCTGTACCGTCGGAAACGAAACAAGTTCTCCATTTCTTTGTACCGCCGAAGTCGCGCTGACCGATCAAACCAGCGGCAGCTTCGCGTTCGGTAATGGTAACTTTTTCACCGTTAATAATAACTTGACGGTCTCCCGGAGTGATACGGCTCCATGGAACGCCCCAAGCAGCCAGTTCACGGACAGCTTTAGGTGCGGTGTTGACGAACATACGGGCAACTTCCTGGTCGCAGCCCCAGTCAGAACCTCTAACTGTGTCACCAAAGTGAACGTCTTCGTTATCACCTACGCCTTTAATAACGTTAGCAAGGGAAGCTTGCATACCGCCCTGAGCGGCCTTAGAGTGAGAACGTTTTGGAGGAACCAGAGACAGGATGATGGAGTCATGGCCGCGTGCTTTTGCACCAACAGCCATACGCAAGCCAGCAAGTCCTGCGCCGATGACGAGAACATCCGTGTATATAACTTTCATTTAGCAAATCTCCTTGAACCAAATTTGAAAGGAAGGGATGGAACCTTTCGCAATTTGGGGTAAGCAGTGTTTAATTGGTCGAAACAACAACAAAGAGGGACAACCTGAGCTCAAGGGTTGACCCTAACATATATTGTTAATTCTCAACTGATATGCGGAATTTAGAACAAACCCAGAAAATTCTCAATACTTAAGATTGAAAAAAGGTTTGAGATTGGTAGAAATACTAAGGTAGTTTTTGGGAATAAATAACATTGCTAAACCTCGAAGAACCATGGGTTCAGAGCCTCTGGGAGTTAGGCTTTAGCAAGAATTCAAAATTTTTTGAATTTATATTCATTTACTATTTAAATATTTAGACAACTTATTTTGGGCAGTAAAAATGTTTTCTCTCATATTTTGTCTGACTTTTGCAAATAATTATTTTTCTCGCTAATTATTTTTCTTTTTATTTTGAAGTTCGTTCTTGCTCTTTATTAGCCGTCAAAAAAATCTTTTATTTAAGAATTGTATAAATAGGCCCTAAGCTAAGATAAAACCCTTACAGGAAAGTGCGTAATTTAACTCAAAGTGAGTCAGAATCGGGGTTTACGAGGTTGATCGCGCAAGAAAAAAATACGAATATTTCAACAACAGAAGGCAAACTTGTAAACGAATTGAAGGTTATCAAAGTGTCTAAGATTCTTAATTTAGATGTAACAACTTGCGTTTTTGAGAAAAGTATCACTGATTATTCCGTTGGAAGTTTTCCCTTTTCCGCAGATGAATGCAGCTTGGATAGTAAACATTTGGGTGGCAGCATAACTCTAAAAAATAACAAAATTATTGGATTATCCGCCGGACTTGAAGAGTCAGTGAAGGTTGAAGCCGGTGATGATATTTCTCAGTTATTTGCCTGCCAGGCGACAGCAGACGTCAATATCAAGAAATTGTTTATGTATAGAACCGTGGATTGTTTGATTTTAGACAGTCAGCGACTTTCCTACTGGGCTCGCCTTACTCTTAAAGGAAACAAGGTCCAGATTGCTGATATTGATATTGAAAAAAGATTTGAACTTGACTCTGAGGATCAGATAGAGGAATTAGAACGACGTAAGGGTGAAGGAAGTATGGCTTTTATGTCATTGCATTGCCAATAACGTTTTATTTTTATTACTTTCTTACCTCGAACAGTTCGTTTTACTCTCAGAGTTTTTATTGTTGGATCCCGGATTGAACAAACCCGGGATTTTTTATTCTAGTTGTTAGCTACTAAGTTCTGGTGGGTGTAAATTCCTTTCAGTCTTAGTAGCTAACATTTTAGGGCGCTACAGAAAATTCTTTAAAAAGCAGGAACTACGGCACCGTCGTATTTCTTCTCTATGAAGTTTTTTACTTCCGGAGATCTCAGAGCAGACATCAACTCTTTGATTTCCTGTTTGTTTTCATCTCCTTTGCGGACAGCTATTACGTTAGCGTAAGGAGAATCCTTAGGCTCAATTGCAATAGCATCTTTCGAAGGGTTCAAATTTGCACCGAGAGCAAAGTTGGAGTTAATAACTGCTGCATCAAGATCTTCCAGGGCTCGTGGCAGGGTTGCTGCTTCAACTTCTACGATCTTAACTTTAAGAGGATTGTCAACGATATCCAAAGGAGTTCCGTTAACGCCTACTCCGTCTTTCATTTTCAAGACGCCGTTGGCATTCAATACCTGCAGAGCTCTGCCTCCGTTAGTCGGATCATTTGGGATACCAATCTTTGCCCCTTTCTTCAATTCCTTAAGATTTTTGACTTTGTTGGAGTAAACGCCCATTGGTTCAATATGAACCGGACCGGCGGAAACAAGGTTTAATCTATGATCTTTGGAAAAAGCTTCCAGATAAGGAAGGTGTTGGAAGAAGTTGGCATCCAAGTCTTTGTCGGATAAGGCTAAATTCGGTTGAACATAATCAGAAAACTCGATAATCTTCAAATCAATGCCCTTCTCTTTCAGAGCCGGCTGGACAACTTTCAGAATGTCAGCATGAGGTACCGGCGATGCACCAACTTTGAGTGTGTCAGCAGCGAATGCTCCGGAAGCGAGCGAAACGAGTGCCAAAGAAAGTAATAATTTTTTCATGATGGTTAGAAAGATGGAATTAATGAACCTTTGAAGTGCTCGAGGATGAAAGCCTTAACTTCCGGGGTTCTTAACGTATTATTCAGCTCCAGGATTTCAGGTTTATTTTGGTCCCCTTCTCTTACAGCCACGATGTTGGCATAAGGAGAGTCCTTTGATTCGATGATAATGGCGTCTTTCACAGGATTTAATCCGGAGCTTAACGCATAGGTTTGATTAATAACACTGGCTTTCACATCGTCCAAAGTTCTAGGAAGAGTCGCAGCTTCGACCTCAATGATCTTCAATTTCAGCGGATTTTCGACAATGTCTTCGATAGAAGCGGAATGACCTACGTTGTCTTTGAGCTTAAGTAAGCCGGCAGAAGCCAACAATTGAAGCGCTCTTCCGCCATTGGTAGGATCATTTGGAATAGTGATTCTGTCGTCCTTCTTGATCTCTTTTACATCTTTGATTTTATTGGAATATAACGCAATAGGAGCAATAAAAATTCCCGGCATTGCATGGAGCTTTAAACCTCTGTCTGCAGCGAATTTATCCATAAATGGCTTGTGCTGAAAGAAGTTAGCATCGATTTCTTTATCCGAGAGAGCAAGATTAGGCTGAATATAATCAGAAAATTCAATGATTTTCAGATTAATACCCTTTTCTGCCAGCTTTGGTTTAACAAAATTCAGGATATCTCCGGCTGGGACCGGACTAGCCCCGATTTTAATCGTAACGGATTCGGCTGCCATGGAAGCGGTTCCAAGAGAAGCAGCAAAAGCCGAGACCGCAAGTAACTTTAGTAAAAACCTTTTCTTCATTTCTACTCCTTAACTTTTATATTTTTCGAGGCTGAGTGCTAAAAAATATACAGTAGAAAATTCCTCTCTTTCGTCTTAGGTCCTTCGATTTTTCATCCGTCCTTTTCTTAGAACCTATTTTCTCAATGGAAACCCTAAATTGGCACGGATTATGCATAGCTCTAATTGTTGTTAATACCAACTAATCAGAGGAAAAAATGAAACTTATAACCGCAATCATTAAACCGTTCAAACTCGATGAAGTTCGAGAAGGACTTGTAGAACTGGGAATAAGCGGCATTACAGTCGCGGAAGTTAAAGGCTTCGGAAGACAAAAAGGTCATACAGAGATCTATAGAGGAGCCGAATATGTTGTTGACTTCCTTCCTAAGGTAAGTCTCTCCATTGCATGTCCGGATGCTTTAGTTGATTTAGCTATTGAAAAAATTTGCGAAGCTGCACGGACAGGAAAAATCGGCGACGGGAAAATTTTTGTCACACCGCTTGAAGAATGCATTCGCATTAGAACCGGAGAAACTGGGGAGGCTGCATTATGAGTTGGCTCAAACTTTCTTTATTTGCCCTACTTGCTCTCTCTTCGTCTGCATGGGCTGCAGATGAAATGAATGCCGCTGATGTCTCATGGATGATGGTCGCTACGACATTAGTCCTGTTTAT
Source organism: Turicimonas sp. TL08 (assembly GCF_054660695.1). Classification (NCBI taxonomy): domain Bacteria; kingdom Pseudomonadati; phylum Pseudomonadota; class Betaproteobacteria; order Burkholderiales; family Sutterellaceae; genus Turicimonas; species Turicimonas sp. TL08. The sequence goes on along the minus strand of NZ_BAAGDP010000027.1, from coordinate 1,310 downwards.
GACTATTCCGGGCATTGCCCTCTTTTATGCCGGGATGGTAAGAAAAAAGAATGTCCTCTCCGTTGTTATGCAAAGTTTTGCTATTTGCTGTGCGGTAACCATCGTCTGGTATGCGGTTGGATATTCTCTTGCTTTTTCAGGCGGAAATTGGTTCATTGGAAACTTCGACAATGTTTTTCTACAAAACATCCAGATTGACACCATGCACGGCTCAATCCCGGAGATGCTGTTCATGATGTTCCAGATGACATTTGCCATCTTGACACCTGCTCTTATGTGCGGTGCCTTTGCAGAACGAATCAAGTTCTCCGCCCTTTTCCTTTTCATGATTTTATGGTCTCTTTTCTGCTACGCACCGGTTTGTCACTGGGTATGGGCAGATGAAGGCTGGTTGTTTAAAGCTGGTGCTTTGGACTATGCCGGCGGAACCGTTGTTCATATCAATGCCGGGGTAGCCGGTCTTATTGCCTGTATATATTTAGGCAAGCGCTTAGGCTATGGTAAAGAAGTGATGGCTCCCCATAACCTCGTGCTGGCTCTTACCGGTGCTTGTTTCTTGTGGATCGGGTGGTTCGGCTTTAACGGCGGAAGCGGATTGGCTGCGGACTCCAGAGCCGTTATGGCGATCGTAGTAAGTCAAATTGCAGCTGCAGCAGCTGCTCTTACCTGGATGATTTGCGAATACATCGTAAATAAGAGATTCACAGTTCTAGGCGCAATATCGGGGGCTGTTGCCGGCTTAGTTGCCATCACTCCTGCATCCGGTTTTGTTACTCCGGCTGCCTCTCTATTTATTGGTTGCTGCGGCGGATTAGTGTGCTATTTTGGTGCAACATGGCTTAAATACAAATTAGGTTATGACGATTCTTTAGATGCTTTCGGTGTCCATGGTGTCGGCGGCATTGTCGGTGCTCTTCTCACCGGGGTGTTTGCCTCAGACATGATAACAGGCGAAACCATGAAGCCAGTTGCAGAACAGCTATGGATTCAGTTTGAAAGTGTCATTGCTACTTTTATCTATGCGGCTGTCGTAACGTATGTTCTCTTGAAGATTGTGGATCTTTTGATCGGCTTGCGTGTATCAGCTGAAGAAGAACGCGTCGGATTAGACCTTTCTCTCCACGGAGAACGAGTCGAATAGCAAAACTTCAAATAAACCAAAGGCTCTTCGGAGCCTTTTTTAACGTGTGCGCCCAGCAGGGCGTCTCTCTATAGGGTGCAAATCCCGAACCTGCCCGATGAGGGGAAAGGTTAGCGACTCGGCAAGGGTTCAACGGCGACGTTGAATCTGAAGGAAGCTGATAGCAAAA
>NZ_BAAGDP010000026.1:0-37754 GCF_054660695.1 Turicimonas sp. TL08 | reverse complement strand
TTATCACGAGTTTTTATTTAATTTTTATAAGGAGAATCATTATGAATTATTTGATTAAATTTGATAAAAATGGCAGACGTGGTGAGACGTATGTCAAGGAAGAGAAAACTGAAAAACAGATCAAGGAGTTAATGGATAAAGGATTTCTTGAAATTTCAGAAACTCAGTATCAAGTTCTGCTTGGAAACATTGATGGTCAAGAATATGTTAGGAACCAAGACGGAACCTTTTCTCCGTATATAGCTCCGGAGCCGACAGAAGAAGAAAAAGCAGCTGCAGCATTAGAACAAGCTAAGGCGGAAAGAGCTGATGCAGTATCTAAGATTACAGTTGAAGTCGACGGAATGGTTTTTGACGGAGATGAAACTGCACAAACTCGTATGAGCAGAACAATTGCTGCAGCTATTGCTGAAGATGTGGACCTCGATGTTGAAATGCGTCCTTGGGTGTTGGCAAATAATACAGTCGCAAGAGTAACAGTACGGCAGCTGGCAAGAGCTTTGCGGCTTGCAGGAGATACACAAACCGCACTTTGGACAGTGCCGTACGAGTCAAAATAGGCTATGCCTGGCACAACTTGTTTTCGTTACTAAATTGCTGTAAAGAGTCTGTTGACTCTATCTTCTGAGTTATCACTCGAGACTTTCCAGCACAGTCTTGAATATAACTACTCCACGACTCATAAATTCCCATTCTGGAGTCAAAAAAATCACTTCTTTGGTAGGCACGAGAAACACTGCTTCCAACAGTGTGCGCAAGACATGTCTCTGCGATTTCATAAGAGACATTGTTATCCGCCATCCAAGAGCGTGCAATTGATCTAAGACCGTGAGGTACTAATCTTCCCTTAAAGAAAGAATGGTTTCTCATGAAATTAGTGAGAATTTGACTATTAACCGGATTTGATGATTTCAGCCCTGGGAACACATAAGCAGATCGTTTGTGTTTTGATATCTTTTTCGCTTCGCTGAGTAAAGATAAAGCATAGTCTGTTAAAGGCACTCTGTGTTCTCTTTTCATTTTCATAAACTCTGCAGGAATTGTTAGGCAGTTTTTGTCTATCCACTTCCAACGAAGTGACGCAACTTCTCCCGGTCGAAGCATTGAATAAAGTGAAAAGAAGAAAATCGATTGAATATGTTTATTTGCATCTCGATTGATTACTTCAATAATTTCGGGCAGCTCTTGCCAGGGTAGAGCTGGTCGGGGAATTTTCTTTGGAGTTTTAAATAATCTGTTGACTCCGATTACTGGGTTATGAAGAAGATATCCTGCGCAGACGGCTATATCAAAAATCTCTCGAATTCTCATTAGGCAACGTTTAGCAGTAGCGCGTTTACCTGATTTCTCGATAGGTTTTAATAGCTGAATGACCATTGGGGCAGTAATTTGATCAAGTTGCCGATTTGCTAAAAACGCAGTGACGTACTTCTCTAGTCGTTGTTTCTCTGAACGATAACTAACAATCTCACCTTTCTTGAGACTTTTCCAAAGCGAATAAGCATCTTGGAATGTATAGCCTTTTGGAGGAGCAAGTTTGTATTTTTGACGTTCTCTTCTTGCGAGTTGACAGGCCTGTCGTTTTTGAATTTCAGGAAAATGCCCAAGAGTTATATCAATCACTCGGTTATTGTAAGGAATTCTCACTACCCACGATTTAATCCCTGAGGGCATTACCCGAATAGAAAGTCCAATATCTACAGTGACGGAATAGCGTTTTTGTGCCGGAGCTAACTGCCGAATTTTGTTGTCTGTAAAAGGAGGTTTGTTCATTTTGAGAAAACTCTTCTTTTATCAAAAATTTTGATTTTTAGTCTTCTCTTTAGGAGAAAAATTATGTTGCAGCATCTGCATGACGCAGCCGCTGATATCGCCATTTCTATTGTTTTCGGAATGGCAGGTGGTCTGCTGTATTACTTATCAGCTATCGAAGAAGGTAAAGTGTTTAAGTGGCGTACTTGTATTTTGCAAATGGCTACGAGCGGTTTTTGTGGAGTAATTACATTCATCTGCTTTGTCCATTTAGCAGGCTTTTCTCCGGATGTCTGTGCAGCGTTTAGCGGCATTTCCGGTTGGATGGGTAATCGCGGTTTGAAGTTAATTGAAGTCGGTTTAAAAAAAAGAGCGGGGATAAACGAATGAGCGAGCACTTTAAAGCAAGTGAATTTATTTCTAAGGATGGTAAAGAAAGCCCGTGGCCAGATGTTGTAGCTCCTGGACTTTACGAGTTGTTGGAAGAGATTAGAGCGGATTTTAAAAAGCCAATTTGCATAAATTCGGGGTATCGTTCTCCGGAGCACAATTTAAATATTGGAGGAGCCATGAACTCCTATCACACGAAGGGATTGGCTGCTGATATTAGACCGCAATACGGTAAAGAGTTTGAGAAAGATTTAAAGCGTTTGAAAATCATAGCAAACCGTCGCTGCAAAGGCGGCGTTGGATTCTATGACACTTTTGTTCACGTTGACCTCGGACCTCAGAGACGATGGAATGCTTAATCTTGTTAAGTCAGGAGCAGTAATTGCTGCTCTTATTTTTGCTTATTGCTTGGGCCTGACGAATGGCAAGCGTTCGGAGGAGTTGAAAAATGCCAATATTAAAGTCGCAACGCTCACGAGAAGTATTCAAGAGTTCAAAGCCAAGCAGACAAGCGATGCGCTTGCTTTATCTGAGTTGCGTGTTGCTGAGTCTCGTGCTCGTGATGAGTATGAGTGGATGCGCCAGCAACTCTCAATGCTTGAATCAAGAGCCTCCAAAGATAACTCCGGTAGAGACTGTCTTAGATTTCAAAGATTGGCTGTCGAGAAAGAACAGCTCCTCAATGAAGCTCAAAGAGGCCTTGAATTCTGCTACAAAAACCATAAGTAAGGAGAAAAGAAGTGAGTGATTTGTTAAATGAAAAAGGTCAGCTCGTCGCTAAAGAATGCGAGCGAAGCAAATGTGAAGTTTGGACTAGAGTGATGGGGTACCATAGACCTATTGATTCTTTCAATATTGGCAAAAAGGGAGAATTTGCTGAGAGAAAGTATTTTTCTGAGAGCAAGGCTAAATTTTGATTTTTAAATGTATCTGAAATAGGTACTAAATTATTTAAATTTCTCTATAAATATTGGGGATATTAATCTCTATTAGTCCCATCTCGCCACTAAGCCTCTAAAGAATCTTCAAATTTTTCATCGACAAAGCAACTTTTGCTTTTCTGATTATTTTCCAAATTTGGCTGAATTCGGAGTTTCTTCCGAAGGAATCGCTGTGTCTAAATTTTCCTTACTCACGGTGCCTTAGGCTTGATGAAACGAGAAAATCAAGTCTCCGAAGGAAATCGTTTTCCCGCAAGTTGGTGTTTACTGAAGGTTTGCCAGAAGCTATAGGTGTAGCTTCTCAAAAATTTTCTTCCTTGAACTTTGTTTTCTTTTGTGTCTGTATCGGATAATTTCTTCATTCTTTCCTTACTAACTAACTTTTAATTTCGATGGAGTGAATTCACATGTTGAAGAAAGTATTGTGTGCAGCCGTCGGCTCAGCAATTGCTGTTTGCGCCTACGCTGAATCCAACGTAACTCTTTATGGGGTTTTAGATACAGCCGTTACAGTGACAAAGCACAAGAATCAGAGCGCCAAAGTCATGATGGACGACGGTATCTACGGCGGAAACCGCTTCGGCTTTAAAGGTACCGAAGACTTAGGTAACGGCTATTCCGTAGGCTTTATCCTTGAACAAGGTTTTAAATTATCCACCGGGGCAGAAGGCGATGCAGGTAAAGCATTCAACCGTGAATCTTTACTTCAGGTAACAAGCGATTGGGGCCAGTTGGCCTTCGGTCGTGCAGGCGGTCTGTCTTCAGATAACGGTACTTACACTATCTTAAGAGGTTCTGCACTTTGGACTTCCTACTACACAGACGGCTGCGTAGCCGGTGCTTTTATCACAACTGATCGTTACGATAACTTGGTTGTCTATCGTTCCCCGGAATTCGGCGGAGCTACCGTAACAGCAATGTATTCCAACGGTACAGGCAGCGATGATCAAAAGTGGGCTAAGAACTCTCACTACTATGGCTTAGGTCTTGATTACAGCAAGAACGACACAGGCTTCAGCGCTATGTGGGAAATGCTTGATAACAAGGGCATGGATGCTCAGTCAACTCAGTTGTTTACTATTGGCGGAAGCCAGGGTTTCGGCAACTTGACAGTTCATGCCGGATATCAGTTTGCTCAGCATAGCCAATACCTTCCGGCCTGGATCAGCCTTCCTAGCGACATGGGCCTCGCATCCAGAAAAGGAGTAACTCAAAACGCCTTCACAGCTTCTATCGGTTACCAGATTTGGGGCGGTGAATGGAAGCTTCAAGGCAACTATGCTTTCGGAAAATATAAAGCAACTAACGAGAAGTACAACATTTGGTCTGTCGGTACAGCTTACGAATATCCGTTCAGCAAGCGCACAATGGTTTATTCCTACGCCGGTTACGGTCAAGCCAACAAGATGCTGAAAGAATCCTCTGACTTCAATTCTTGGACACTCACTTTCGGTATCAACCACACCTTCTAAGCTGTAAAACCGCTTAGTAATGTCAAAGCCCGCGAATGCGGGCTTTGAAGTACTTGGAAAAATTAATCTGAGAGTCGATGAAGGTGCGGCTTCAGTGCATTCCATTGTTCTTCTGTGACAGGGGTGATGGAAAGTCTGTTGCCTTTCTTTAGTACCTGCATTCCTTCGCACTCCGGAATCTCTCTTAAATCCTGGAGGCTGATTCTTTCTACCTTATAGAGGACTTTTACATCGACCTGAACCCATCTTGGCTTAATTTCCGAACTCTTAGGATCGAAGTAAACGGAGTTAATTTCAAACTGAGTCGGATCAGGATAAGGATCAGAGGCAATTCGTCCAATCCCTACAATGCCGGGTTCCTTGCATGAAGAGTGATAGAAAAGGACCGGATCTCCCGTAGAGCATTTGTCGCGCATGAAATTTCTGGCCTGATAGTTTCTAACGCCGAACCAGCCGACTGTTTGTTCTGGCATTCCGAGAACGTCGTCTACGGATACTTCCGACGGTTCGGACTTCATCAGCCATGCATAAAATTCTTTTCCGGACATTCGATCACCTAGGTATTCAAAGAAGAGTGCATTGTAGCAACCTTCAGAAATAACAAAAGCGGCAGTTTCGTGCCGCTTTAGTTGATCTGTTATGACAGATTAATGATGGATAGCGTATCTGATCCAAACAAAGCCGGAACCTACAGTTTCACAGCTCTTGAGTTCAAGTTTGCTTGCTTCCATTGGAGATTCTTCTCCGCACTGGCATTCGATAATAGACGGATGGTCAGACTTGCCGTCGATGCCGGGGTAGATGATTAAGCTGAGTTCATCAACCAAGCCCATCTTCAAGAGATTTCCGTTGATAATAGCTCCGCCTTCAAGAAGCATATTCTTTGCACCGAAATCTTCTTCCAAATGCTTGAGGGCGCTCTTTGTTTCTTCGAGTTTGCTGCCCGGAGTTCTCATAATGTAGGAAACGCCGACGTCTTCCAGTTCTTTTTGATATGCGCGTGTGACGTGGCTTCCGAGAACGGCAACGATATGTTCACCGGTAGGAAGATTGGCTGCCTTGTAATGGAGTTTTCCTTGAGGATCGAACACAACTGCTAAAGGACGTCCTTCTCTCTTACCAACGAACGTTGTGGTGTGCATTGTTTTCGGCCCTTCCATTACCGGTTTTTCTTCAACGATGCCTTCACCGTATTCGGCCATTGTGACACGGCCGACGATCCAGCCGTCGGACGGCATTTTAGAAGCTACAGCTTCATAGACTTCGGAAACATCAGAGGAATTGTTATAGAGGGGAGACCAGTATTTAGAGATAAGACGACCATCGGCAGACATGATCATGTGGCAGATTATTTTCATTTCGACTCTCCTTTGCCTAAAGATGAATTTTGATGACGGAGTTATGCACAAAAAACGTGCATACGGTTCTGCATTTGTAAGTATGCGCTTTATTGTTTAGGAAGGAAAGAAGAAAATTTCTCCCCAGCGCCTAAATGCTTTGATAGGGGTTGCAGTTTCGGGATAAACCTTAGCCGGAGGATGATCTAAACAGTTCTTGTGAAGTGAATCATAACAACTTGTAATGGTGCCTCTGAGGAATAAATAGCTACGGAAGGAAATAGCCCCCAAGTTCAATCTTCTAAAGGAACAGAAGCGGGAGAGGCCGAGCAAACACAGGCTAGTTTTCAACTTGGGTTAGCAAGAGAAGGCTTAAAAAGAATTTTTAAAATTAGTGATTAAAAACTTTTGACATCTTGAGAGATTACCGCTTCTTAACAAGTCTTGGAAGTATTTGGGAGGGAGAGAGCTTTTGGGATAACGGCTTTAAGGTGAATACTGCCGGAGAAATTAGTGAAATTCATCTCCCTAAAAGGCAGAGTTTTTAAATAATTTATTCGTGATAGATCTAGTTTTTTTCAAACAAAGAAAACTTTTTCTCTTCAATAACACATTCAGGATCAAGAAGTTTCAAAAGAACCAATTGAAAAATATAGATTTTTTGAATGGTAGAGAAAATAAAGAACAAAACTAAGAGAGAAGATGGATGTTTTCCTATCATGTTTTTTTACTAACTATTTTAAGAGATATGGAAGTACTAATCCTCCCCCTAAAAGAGGTTAAAAACCTTGCGATAAAAAAATAAATACGAAATACTTAGGGCTCAAACAGATTGCTTTAAATCTTTTCGTATCTATGCTAATATCTATAAAATGAAAAGATTAGTAGGTATAGGTGAAGCCGCTTCAGCACTGGGTGTGTCAATCACAACTCTGCGCCGCTGGGAGGCATCGGGTAAGTTAAAGGCTGAGCACACGGCAGGCGGTCATCGTCGTTATGATCTTGCCAAACTCAAGCCGGAACTAATTCATGCCGCCAGCGCAGACAACCGTCGAACGGTGGCTTATGCTCGTGTTTCCAGCCACGATCAGAAAGAGGATCTGGAACGCCAGAAACATATTCTGGAACTGTATTGCGCCCGCCAAGGCTGGACATTTGAGATTATCTCAGATCTAGGCTCCGGCATGAACTATCACAAAAAGGGTTTAAAGAAGCTGCTGGAGGCTATTCTTGACGAGCAGGTCGGCCGTTTAGTCATTACCCACAAGGATCGACTGCTTCGCTTTGGTGCAGAGTTGGTATTTGCCGTCTGCGAGGCTAAGCATGTCGAAGTTGTGATCCTTAATCAAGGGGAGGACCCGACGTTTGAAGCAGATCTAGCTGAGGATGTGACGGAGATCGTCAACCTATTCTCTGCCCGCTTATACGGCTCCCGCAGTCGCAAGAATCAGAAACTTCTTGATGGTGTGAAGAAAGCGGTGGAAGAATCGCAATGTTGATCGCCCATCGCATCGCTCTTGATCTAAACAACGTACAGGCAGCCTATATGTCACAGGCTGCCGGTACCGCTCGCTTTGCCTACAACTGGGCATTGAGCGAGTGGAAGAAGCAGTACGAAGCATGGAAGCAGGATAATACTCTGTCCAAGCCATCACAAGAAGCACTGCGGCGACAACTTAACAGCATCAAACGCAAACAATTTCCGTGGATGCTGGAAGTGACCAAGAATGCTCCGCAAATGGCGATTATCCAGTTAGGACAAGCTTTTAAAAATTTCTTTGCCGGCCGCTCCAGATATCCCAAGTTCCGTAAAAAAGGAAGAGATGACCGCTTCACGTTGACCAATGACCAGTTCAGCATTGACGCCTTCCGTATTCGAATTCCTCGTCTGGGATGGGTACGTATGCGGGAGTCGCTGCGCTTTGCGGGCAAAATTATGTCGGCCACTATTTCTCGAGTTGCTAACCGCTGGTTTGTCAGTATTACTGTAGATACCGAAGACAATTCACACCTGCCTAGAGCCGAAAACCAAGGTGCGGCAGGCGTGGATTTAGGAGTGTCCGCACTGGCGACTTTATCAACAGGAGAAATTATTGTCGGCCCTAAGCCTCACAAAGCATTGTTGTCGCGTCTCAAACGGCTCTCGCGAAGTCTGAGCCGAAAGCAAAAAGGCTCAGCTAATCGAGTGAAAGCCAAAATCAAACTGGCAAAGCTGCACGCTCGTATTGCTTCGATACGAACCGATGCGCTGCACAAACTGACGACGGATTTGACTCGCCGCTTTCACAGTATCGGGATTGAGGATCTAAACGTGAGCGGCATGATGAAAAACCGTCATTTGTCCAGAGCTATTGCCGACATGAGTTTTTACGAATTTCGCAGACAGCTGCAGTACAAGACGGAAATGCGGGGCGGTCAGGTGATAGTTGCGGATAGGTTCTACCCGAGCAGCAAGACCTGTTCTGTTTGCGGCTATAAGCTCGAATCGTTGCCTTTGTCGGTTCGCAAATGGAAATGCCCCGGTTGCGGAACAGACCATGACCGAGACCTTAATGCGGCAATAAATTTGAAGAATATGGCGGTGAGTTCCACCGTGACAGCCTGTGGAGAGGAAGGCTCTGGCTCGAGTCGAAAGACTCGAGTGAAACCGTCTTCGGAGAAGCAGGAAGCAAGCGGCAGATTTAATCAAATATGATTAGGTCTGTGTAGGTATTGCAGAACGGTAAAAATCATGTCTTTACAGCTCTATTCCACGCTTATTGTCTTTATTTCCTCTGTTTGGTCCTAGTGCATAGAGGTTGGCATGCGGTTGCTCAAGTTAAAGCGTGGGTCGAGAGTTTCAGGACGTTCTTCGGGTGCGGTCCGGCCGTCTGTTGATAGAGGTGTTGTTTTAGGTAGCCAACCAACTTTTCGATATTCTATCGAAAGTTTAGGAAACTCTGTTAGTTGTGCATTGATAGTTTTTGGGCTTATCCCGCGCAGTAGTTATGCTGATCCTCTGAGCAAAGCTCTTTATGGGAAAGGCCAAAAGCAAATCATCCGAAGAACTGACCCCTGTTATTCTTGGCCTGCTAGGACCCTATAAATCAACGGTGAAATCTATTACTTTTGACAACGGCAAAGAGCTTGCAAAGCACGTTCATATCGCCGATAAATTGGAGTGCTAAATGTTATTTTGCCAAGCCTTATCACACTTGGGAAAGAGGAACCAATGAGAGAACAAACGGGCTTATTCGTCAATACATGCCCAAGGGCACGCCTATCAGTCCTTTTAGCGCTGAGCAAGTCGACTCTTTCACGGCCAAGATAAACAGCAGACCAATGGCTCTGCATCGCTTCCTTAGACCAGACAGTGTATTTAACAGTCAAGTGCAAGCTCTGGCGTTCGAATAGCGGCGCTGGCCGACTCTGTCAAGTACTCGTGGAATAAATAGCTTCCGATGTGACCGGCAGGCCACAGGAAGCCGATTTATGCCGCGAAAGGTACTTGACTGAGGAGGACAGCTTAATACGCTTTAGGAAAGGGCAATGCGGCATTTTGCTGCATTGCCCTTGCCGATTCATGACGCCTGGTCCTTCCTTCTGTCAAAAATCTGGATTCAACCTAGCAGATTTTGTCGATTGTTATCGTCTAAGACGAATTTAAAGGCAAAAGTCGTGTTAACCTTCAGAAAAAAAATGCGTTTCGTGCTTGAAAGTGCGAAATTAATTTCTCGGAGAATTTTAAGATTTCCGAAGTCGAATTCTTGAAAGATTGTTCGGTTCCGCTCTAATAGAAGAAAGGAGAAGAGCCAAGCTTCTTGTGAAAAATGCGGCTAGCTAATTAGGACATCTCGGAAATTCTTCTCACATCCTTAGTTTGTTGAGGACTGATGCTTTTATGACTGCCAAGCGGACACGGGTCAGCCTGTAAGGGAAAACATTTGCCTATTTATGGGGATTTGAATTTATGAATTTCCCCGAACTTTGACTTGAGAATTGTTTGTCTTGTTATCCGTTCTAGCAAGTAGTGATACTCTATCCTCAACAGGGGCCCAACTGATGTAGTAAACAGTGCGAGGTTGTGGCTACATCCTGTGTAATGAAATTTCCCACTGACAGGGAAAGAAAAAATTATTAAAAATAATTAAAAAGCTGAGGGTAAAAATTATGCGTACACCTGTGTATACGCTATCTTCCTATCGGTTAACATCATGGCCAAAGAAATTAAATAAGCGGTTAACTGATTCAATGAAGGAAGCAGAATTCTCTGCGCGACGATTCTTAAGAATCAGACGTCCCCTGAATATTCCTTCGACTTGGTTCAACAAGATCCATACAGAAATATTGGATTGATTGCAGGATTCGCTTTAGCCGCTGTTGCCCTCTTTCCTGTGGCGGTCTCGGCTGAACATCTTACTTTTTTGTTGAATGACGAAACAATTAAAAAATTAGAGGAACAGAAGGGCAGACAAGGAATCGATTGGACTAATAAAGTTATTGATTCAACAGCAGCTTGGAAACTCGTTGACGAAGCAGGAAACGCAAGGCGACCAACCATTCTCTCAGGAGACGAGGTTATCATCGAGGACGGCTGGACTTTAACTTTTAGCCCACTACCAGCCGGGAGTGGGGCCGGAATTAACTTCTTTCCAAGAATTGGAATAGACGAATATCTGACCACTACTACTATCACAGGGAAGGGGAATAATGACAGGATAATCGTGCAAGGAAATACCTCGGTTGAAGGTCTATACATTGGGGTTTCTTTTGATATTAATCGGGACGGAGAGGTAATAGATCCTGCACTTCCATGGACAGTCACAATTGAAGATGTAGATCTGGATATCTCACATGTAACACGAGGGATTTATCAATCTCTCGCGTCTACGGTGACAATTAAAAACCAGTCAACAAAGATCGCTAGTACCTGGAATATTTATCCTCTAACAGGAGAGCCGCTAGGGGCCATAGCTATTCAATCCACTCCAACTGAGGATAAATCCAATACGTCGAGTGACGCTTACATCTCAATAGAGTCTTCACAGATAGACTTGTCTTCCGAGGGGAGAATAGTTTTCCAATGGGCTATCGACGCTCTTAAATCAACCATTGATTTGAACGTAAATAATGACGGGGAGGTTCTTTTAAGAGGATTCGCCGATAAAGCACCTGTTTCATTTCTATTGGAGGGAGAAAACGCTAAAACAAACATCGGAGGTTCCTATCTATTATTTGAAACGAAAGGGAACCCACACCGTGGGTTAGGTAAGATTCTGGATGACGATAGAAATCTTTATTATCCGGTCGCTCTTTTAGGAGGTCATGCAGCCTATATCGAGGATGGTGCAACTTTAAACATCTTTTCAAAAAAAGTAGAAGGCACAGTACTCTTTATTACAGACACACAAGGGAGATTACTATACGGCTCTGAAACATCTAAGACAAAATCCATAATCCAAGGAGGTTTTGAATTTGCCCCCGATAGCGGGAAAAACCAAGTTTACTTTGGACCTGGTTCTGTATTCAACGGCCACATATTGGACGCGACTGCTTCAGCCAATGAAACAGTGCCGACGTTCTTCATGAAAGAGTCCACTTGGAACGTACTAACCGGACTAGCAGAAAATCAAGATTATTCGTCCACCGTCTCAAGCCTTAAATTAGATAACTCTACTGTTGATTTAACTAGAGAAAAAGACACATCCTTGAATGCTACATATGGCACAGTAACCCTTGGTACATTAGACAGCACAAAGGGTATCTTCCGTTTAGATGTAGACATTGCCAATAAGCTTAATGACAAGATTATTGTCAAAGATAACGTTACAGGCAAAAGTTTCCTTTCAATCACATCGGCCGGTACAGGCAATGGGACTGACAGTGAAATACTAGTCAAAGCTCCCGTTGACACACCGGAAGAAAGTTTTCTTCTTGAGCCCAAAGAAATTAATGGTCAGAAGTATCGCGCTATCGATGAAGGAGCCAGGATTTATCGCTTGGCAAATGTCCAGAATGAAACGGAAAAAGATAAGCGAGATTGGTACTTGACTCCGTGTAAAGAAGGCGAGTGTCTGCCTGTAGAGGAGGAGCCAGAGCCGCCAGAACCTACGCCCGATCCCCCGGATCCCACTCCTCCGGATCCTCCAAAACCAGATAAACCTTCACCAGATAATCCTGGTCCGGCACTTCCTGTGTATTCGCCATCGGCTGAAGCGATTTTCGCAATGGCAGGTATGGGCTCGCAGACGGCTTTCTATCAAGGACAGCTGTCCGACTTAAGAGAACGTCTCGGAGAAATTCGTCGGGACGTACGCGGAGAAGTCAGAGAAGGTCTTTGGGCATCCGTCGGTGCTCAAAAAGATCGCATTGCCGGTTTTTCGTCAACATCTTTCAAATCTACCGTTTATCGATTTAACTTCGGATACGATACAGCGGTGGGTGAGTGGTTAATTGGCGGTAATTTCAAATATGCGAGTGCCAATCAAAAAACAAAGGACGCTTTCTTTAAAGCAAAAGGAGATGCCCACTCTGAAGGTTTGAATGCATACGCTGTTTGGCACAATGAGAAAGGATGTTATGCCGACTTGATTCTCAGTGCTGATCGTTATCACCAAAGGTTGAATACCTCAATGCTTGACGGCACCGGAGTCCGGGGAACGTATCGGAACTGGGGTGTCGGTGTTTCAGCCGAAGTCGGAAAGAAATCTTTTATCAACGTACAAAAGACCTGGTTCGTAGAACCTCAGCTTCAGCTGGCATACTACCGCATCCATGGAGATAACTTTACCTTGTCGAACGGAATGAAAGTTAAACAAGGCAATTTCAATTCATTGACCGGAAGGTTAGGCGTGGCCCTCGGTAGAGATATTAAGTCTTCTGAAGGTCAGGATAAAGGACAAGTCTATCTTCGCGCCGGTGTAAAGAATGAGTTTCTTGGAAAACAAAAAGTCTATATAAACGATGAAAGATTTTCCGATAAGTTGACCGGCAACCGAGTGTATTACGGCTTAGCTACCGATTGGCTAGTTAGAAAGAATCTTAAGGTTTACGGACACATAGAGCGTGAAAAAGGCGCTCACTATACCAAAGAGATTGAAGCTCAAGTTGGCTTGAAGTGGCAGTTTTAAATTCTGAAAGAGTTTACTCAGAGCTAGAGCCTAAAAGAACGTAACGTAAGTTGTTTGCCGGCATTCCAAAAAGCTTTGATTGCCGGTAATCTTTTTGCGTTCGGAGAATGGTCTTTTTCTAACTTCGACGAGGTGTCGGTATTTGTGGCTTGATGGCGTCTAAATACAAAGGAAGAACGGAACTGAGAGTCCTAGGCAGATAAGAGCCATCCCGCATTAAAAATTTCGTATATCCCGGCTCCAATATTGTTGACCCATGCTCTTTTACTAAAGTTTAGCGTCCTAATTCAGACCGAAGTTGGTTAAACTCTAATCCAACACTATTCTTTGGCAGAATCATGTTTAAGACTCAAGAGTTTGCAAAGCTTTGCAGCACAACAAAAGAAACGCTGTTCCATTACGACAAGCTTGGTTTACTCAAGCCCGATCAGGTTTTAAAGAACGGTTATCGAAATTATTCCTACTCCAAGTTAATGGACTTCCATTTCCTTTCTTTTTTAAAAGATTCGGGAGCCTCATTAAAGGAAATTGAGGCACTCTGTCAGACCGGAACCAATAAAAAGAATGGATGTTCTTTGATACAAGCCTCCGAGAAGATAGAAGATCAAATTTCTAAGTTGGAAATAGAAAGAGTTTTTCTGAAAGAACTGGGTGAGTTGGCAGTAGAAGCGGTGGAAGCTCCTCTTGATTCTTTAATGGTTCAGAAAAACTCAAAACAAAGCTTCTTGCTTGTCAAAACAGAACCGCAGGAAATCTCCACGGACGCCGACTACAGTACAGTTCTAGAAAAAACTTTGACTTCTCCTGTACCGGTCCCTGTATTCGGAATCCTTTTGGATTCAAATGCTGCTAAAGAAGGACGCCTTGTAATCTTGGGTCTGCTTTTCTTAAAAGATACGGTTGACTTAAGCACCAAAATAAAAATTAAGAAAGGTCAATTTGCTGTCTGGTACGGCAGAGGAGATTTTGACGCTAAGCGCAATGCGGTCAGCACGGTAATCCAAGAAATTGGTGATTCTGGTTTTGCCGTTGACGGCAACATCTTGTGCTTTAATGTTTTGGACGTGCTCTCCTCTAATAAAAAGGAAGCCTATTTCAAAGTGATGATACCGGTAAGCTAGAAAAAAATGACCTTCGATCCTAAGAAAGAAGTGTTGGCGCGATTAGAAGAGTTAAAAGTGCCTTGTCAGATTCATGACCATCCGCCAATTTTGACGGTGGAAGAAGGAAGAAAGATAGCTGCCAGACTGTCCTCTTTATGCTGCAAATCTCTCCTTGTAAAGAATAAGAAAAAATTCTTTTTGATTGTCTTAGAGAGCAATAAACGTTTTGATTCCAAAGCCGCTGCAAAGCAAATTGGCTGCGGTCATTTGTCGTTTGCCAGTGCAGAAGACTTACGGAACAAATTAAATACTTTCGCTGGTGCCGTCTCGTTGCTGGGACTTCTCTATAACGAAGAAAAAGACGTTCAGTTAATCTTTGACGAAGATGTGCTGAAAGCCGAGTATATCGACTGTCATCCGTGTACCAATGACTGCAGTTTGAAAATGAGCGTGGCAGATATTATTGGTAAGCTCCTTCCGCAGCTTGGTATTGAGTACAAGACCATTCAGATGGCATAAGCGAGTCAGAAGCAATTAAAGCAAAACGCCCGCTAAACGGGCGTTTTGAGTCTAAGTTATAAGAAAATTAGAACTGATGGTTGATACCAACGAAGAATTCAACAGAGTTCTTGCCGAGCAAGTTATCTGGAATACCGTATCCATTGCCTTTACCGACATTGTCTCCTGAGAAGTTGAAGTGCAGAGAGCTATCCGGACCGGCTTCAATGGCATATCCAGCCTTGTCATCATTGAAGACAGCTTCTACGCCGCCGTAAATACGGGTGCGTTTAGACAGAGGATAGGCGTACTTGGTGCCCAAAGACCAAGCATCGGCTTTATCGACGGTCTGATTCTTCAAATAAGATGCAGATACCATCCATTTGCCGCCCCACAAAGGAGTAGATGTTCCTAACTGAGCCATCCAGAAGTTAGCTGAGGCGTCTTCGTTATTTGTGAATTTCTTAGTAAATTGGACAACAGGTTTTGTAACACCGAAGTCATAGCTGGCAGCAAAATTTAAATACTGGTTGTTCCAACTTGCAGGCTGTCCGTTTGGACTGAACTTACGGAATAAGTAGCTGCCCATGATGGAGAAGTTGCCATGATCAAACTTAGCTGCGTAGTTGTAAATATTGCCTTTGCTGTTGGAGTCCTGCGATCCGGCCGCATCCGTATGTTCGCCTAAAGCAACATAGAAGAAATTAGTAAGTCCGAATGGTGTCGGAAGAACATACATCAAGGAGTTGTCTGCACGGACTAAATTGCCGTCTTGACCAGTAACGGCGGCTGAACCCGGGAAGAAGTAAGGAGAGTCGGAAGAACCGAGGCTCAATTCTGTCGGGTCAAACATAGCAAATACTAAGAAGTGAGGAGTGTATTGACGACCGAAGGACAATTGACCGTATTTGCCGCGGACACCGACGTTAGCTTCACGGCTGAATGCTTTCCCGTCATTTCCAAATGTTGCGCTGCCGTTATCAGCTAAGAAAGCGTTATCTAAATTGAAGAAAACTTCTACGCCGTTGCCAAGATCTTCGGTTCCTTTAATGCCCCAGTGGGAAGCGGTGAGACCGCCACTCTTAATAGCTGTCTTCCATTCCCCGCCTGTTGCGTTGACGGCTACGTATTCGTCAACTGCGCCATAGATTTCAACATTGCCGGCAAATGCAGCAGAGCAAATTGCGGAGGAACAAAGTAATGCAAGAGTCTTTAATTTCATTTTTAAACTCCTTGGTTTGAGTAGTCATAGTTCTTATTTTCCACTTTCTTATTTTTCGACTGTGTTAGATGGAAAACAGATAATTCATTGTTCCTCAGCTTGGAGACAAAAACTGTTAAATGGTTAACGCTACTCAGAAGTTTTGAGATTTTCAGGATGGGTCTTTCTTGAGGTACAAGTTGTTCGATAAGAAGATAAGTAACGGCATCAGATCCGCTACTTCTTCCGACTTCTTGCTTACCTTCATCCCAAGGACTCTCTCATAGATAGAAAATTAAGGAATCTTTGCAGAAAAAGTGTTGGGGAATAGAAGATTTTGAAAGAGACATATCCTATTCGGAGGTAACAAGTGATTTTTGGAGAGTTTTGACTTCCTCCAAAGGTAATCCTGTAGCCTGAGCGATGGATTCCAGCGGGACGTTGCCGATTTTAAGGAAATTTTTTGCAATTTCAATGGCTTTTTTTAACGCTTCTCTTTCTGCTATGACCTGTTCGATGCCTTTCATTTCTCTTACTCCTTCCTCAGTTTCTTTGAAAAATTCAACTCGTTCTTTCAATAGTTCGTTTTTCATCTGTCCCGCTTCTTCCGCATTGAAATCGCTCATTAGCACTCCGATAGGATCATTGCCACGGTAAGTTCTATTAACAAAAATGAATCTGGTTTCATCATCAAAGTCCGGACTTCTATCCCAAAAAGTTCTTTTTACCTGATAGGTGGGGAATGCCTTGTTTTTTCGGGCCATATCCCATGGATAAAGGTAACATAGGTATCCGAAAGTTTGGCAAAATCTTCTCCGCTTGTGAGATTATTTGTGTCCAGCAAAGATCAGTGCTATCGAACTCTCCAGAAAAGAGAACTCTGTCTGGCCCTTAACACTTCAAAATTAATTAACTTGCCGTTGCATCTGAAGCGGCAGTATCAAGACATGCATTTCGGTTTTCAACGGTAAGGTACCGTTCCTGAGTGATAATTTCCTGAATCTTTACTTCTGGAATACTGAGTTGCTTGAGAATGCCGTTGATAACGGTTTCGATATACTTTTGATTACCTCGAAAGCAGAGCTCGAAAAAGCTATCATCCACGTGTCGCGCATGTCGGCTGCACTCTAGTGCTTGAAGGATATTAAGCAGCCAGCCTGAGTGCAGCCGGAGTTTTACTCACGGCAAACGGGGTTTTTCCTGAAGGAAAAAAGTAGTGTTAGTCAGTTAACAGAGTTTTTCAGACGCGTGCTTTATATTGGACAGTAGCTTGTTAAAAGCTCACAAATCTAATTAGCCTCATCTCAAGGAGAGCGTCAATGCAAAATGTAGACAGACCTAAAGCTCTAAAGCCATTGATGGAAGCTGCCACGGCCTTAAATAATCCTATTCTTCAGAAAGCAAAAGAAAACGGCAAGAAAGTCGTCGGTTTTTTATATCAGGAAACTCCGCTTGAAATTATTACGGCTGCAGGCGCAGTTCCGTATTTCATTCGCGGAACAGGTTCCGACGGAACGGAATACGCTGATGCATTTTTCCGCAATTTAGCTTGTAATTATGTTCGTCATACTTACAACCAAATCTTGAATGACCAACTCGATTTTCTTGACGGCGCAGTCTTTTATAACAGCTGCGACCATGCTCGCCGTATTTATGACAACTGGCTGACCGTCCCCGGAAATCCTGTTTATCACTTCATCTATATTCCTAAGAAGCGCGGAGATCTCGCTAAGGCCTTCTATAGAGAAGAAATCGAAAAATACATCAAAGCTACCGAAGAAAAGTTCGGCGTCAAGATTACTGACGAGGACCTCAGAAAAGCCATCAAGCTTCATAATGAAACACGCCGCCTTCAGGCCGAACTTTATGAAATGCAAAAAGGCGATGAAGTCTATCTTAAAGGCTCTGAATTAATTGCCGTGATGATGGCCGGCATCTCCATGCCTTTGGAAGACTACAACGAATTGCTTAAGGAGCTTATTGCCGAACTTAAAGCACAAGGACCTCAGTACAAACCTGCTATTCGCCTCCTCTACACAGGCGGTCATGCTGACAGTCAGGAATTCTTTGAAATCTTGGAAAACCAAGGCGGACAAATTGTCGTAGATAACCTCGGCTTCGGCAGCCGTTCTTCCGCAGTCTTGATTGATGAAGAAAAGGCTCCGTTGGACGCCATCATCGATTATTACTTCGATGAAATGCCGGCCGCTACCCGTCAAATGCACACCCAAGATGAAAGACTTGACCGGCTTGGTAAGCTAGTTGAAGATTATAAAGTTGACGGGGTTATTTCCTCACGCATTTACATGTGCGATATGTGGGCTTTTGAGCAGTACCTCATGCGCGGATATTTGGCAGAAAAAGGTATCCCCGGTCTTGAATTAGAAGTCGATTATGTCCCGGATTCCCAAGGACAGATTAGAACTCGTGTTCAGGCCTTTGTTGAAAGTCTGAAATCTCAAAAGAACCTCTAATCCAGGAGAAGAATAATGGCTGATTTATCCCAATTAACCGGTGTCGAAAGAACCAAAGAATACAGAGACAGATTAGAAGGTGTGTTGAAGTTCTTCGAGTCTCTTCCGGAAGAACAAAGAAATCCGGTTCAGATCGCTGTGGTCCAGTTAATGAAAGATCACAACGAAAAAATGATTGACGCTTTCGAAAACAAGAAGCCTTTAATGTGCACTTGGTACGGCAACTGCCAGGAAATCCTCGCGGGTATGGGTGTTGTTTATTACAACCCGGTATTCGATTTGATGTTCCATCTTGGCTTGACTGATTATGCCGATGCTAAAGAATGCGACAAGTTCAATTTGGACGACAAGATGTGCTCCTTGGTTAGATATGCTGTCTATTCCATGGAAAACAGACTTCATCCGCGTCCCGATTGCTTCGTTGCTATGGCTGAACCATGCGATGGACAACTGATGCTTCACCAGGCATTTGCCCGTTCCGAATTCTTGAAGGGCGTTCCTGTCTATACCATCGACCCAAGCTATGGTCATACAGATAAAGACTTCGAATATGTAGCCAAACAGCTCAAAGAAATGATTGGCTTCATCGAGAAGAATACCGGCGCTAAGTATGACTTCGAAAAAGTCAAAGCAGTGGTTGAAGAAACCAACAAACAGTATGAAATTTGGAAAGAAGTCAACGAATACATGAAGGCATCTCCGGCTCCCATGCCGTCCTTTGTAATCGGCGACGTTTTCTGGGCTTTAACTCAGCATTTGCCGGCAGGCGATCCGAGAGCTACCGGTTTGATGGCAGCTGTTCGCGATGTTGCTAAAGCTAACGTCGAAAAAGGCGTGGGCCCGGTCATGAACGAAAAGATCAGATTGTTCTGGCCAGACTTGAATCCGCTTTGGGGAGAAAAACTCGGTAATTGGCTTGCAGAAGAATGGAATGCCGTTGTGGTTAACTCCTTCCAAGGTTTGAGCCCGTATACTCCGGTCGATACTTCTACGGAAGAATCTATGCTCTTCGGTTTGGCCCGCAGAAATGTCGCAGAAGTTCCGATGATTCGTCAGGGAAGAGGCTGGGTTGACGTTGTTGTTGACGATTTGACTCAGGCTATCCAGGACTACAACATTGATGCCGTATTGTTCTCCGGACATATGGGTCATAAAGATCAGGCCGGTATTAACCAGTTCATGAAGAAAGTATGCAAAGACATGAAGGTTCCTCTTCTGACTTTGACTACAAGCTTGTTCGATGAACGTTTTACTCCGATCGAGAAAGTTAAGAACGATATTTCGAACTTCTTGAGTGCCAACGGCTTCGAGAAGAATGCCAAGAAATAACAAAGAAGATATCAAGAAATAAGAAAGGTGCGAAATGCTGTTTATAGGTTGTGACTTAGGCTCGACAACCGGCAAGGTTGTCATTATGGACGAATCTGAAAAGATTCTCGGGAGCTCCATCGTGCGTTCTTCCAGAGGTCCGAAAAAGACGATGGAACACGCTTTAGCAGAAGCCATGCAGAAAGCCGGAATTAATGAAGTCGATCCGGCAACGGGTTTCCCGAAGGATGCCTACGTGGTAGCTACCGGCTACGGCCGAGGATCCGTTGAGAATATCAACGAAGAGATCTCTGAGATTTCCTGTCATGCCCGGGGAGCAACCTATTTGCGGCCGACAACTCGCACCATTATCGATATCGGCGGTCAGGACTGCAAAGTCATTTCTGTTGATGAAACAGGCCGAGTATTGGAATTCCAAATGAATGATAAATGCTCGGCCGGTACCGGCAGATTCTTTGAAGTCATGGGCCGTGTGTTGGATTTAAGTTTGGAAGATTTGGCTGCTGAGGCTTTAAAGTCTGACAAACCTTGTGCTATTTCTAAGCAGTGCAGCGTATTTGCGGAATCGGAAGTTATCTCCTTGGTTAATAATGACGTTCCGCTGCCTGATATCGCTGCCGGTATCCATGAATCGATTGCCCGCCGAATTCACGGCATGGCCTATAAAGTAGGCATCGAGGAAGATGTGGTTTTGACCGGCGGCTGTGCACAGAATAAGGCGCTCCAAAAAGCTTTGGAAAAGAGACTGAAGATGAAGCTCGGCCATATGGACGGCGATCCTCAGCTTGCCGGAGCTTTAGGCGCAGCATTGTTTGCAAAAGAAAAGGCATTAAAGAAGGCATAGCATGGAAAGACTGAATGTTTGGGATTCGCTGCTGGCTCAAGCAAGAAAAGGCGACTGCCAGATTACAAAAGAACAAGAAGCTTCTTTCTCAACACGATCTAACTTTGTGCTGAAAGGAAATACTGCTGTTGATTTGGGCGAGAATCCTGAACAGTCTTTCCTGACCTTTTCTGAGTCACCGTCTGAATTTGACAGCGGAGTCTATTTGGTAGGAAAGGACGTCAATGAGCTGAGCGGAAGTCAGCCTTTGGCACTGCAGCTTAACGTAGTCGGATGCGAGGATAACGATGAGCTTTTGTACCTAATCATTCAAAACCTGAAAAGAGAGCTTCAGGTCAAGGATGTGATGGTCAAAGGCTCTGCAAACAAAATCTGGCTTCGGTTTTCCAAGAAAGCTATCGAAGGCGGCATGGACCTCTTTCAATTAGGATCGGTACTTTTATTCCGGCTGCAAGAGGAATTTACTGAACTGTCATTAATCCAAATTCTTTTTGTAACGGAAACCGGTCCCGTTTTTGATGCGGTACGCATTGCTTCCGAAGAATGGAATAAGCAGCAGGAAGCCTTGAAGGCTGCAGTTTGGGACAAGCGCGGATTCAATTTCAAAGAATGTCATGTACTCGGACATTGCGGGAAGTGCTCGGATAAAAAACTATGCGCCAATGTCCGTAAGGTCGAACGCATTCTTACCCTGAAGAGAAAAGAGAAAGAAAATGAGTGAGCAAAGAGTAATTGCAGTTTGCGGGAAGGGCGGCGTCGGTAAGACGGCATTCACTGCAATGCTGACAAAAGTGTTGATGAACGAAGTTCCGGGAAAACTGTTGGTGGTCGATGCTGATCCGGCTCTCGGTCTCAACTACGCCATTGGCCGAGAAAGTGAAGTCACTATCGGCTCTATCCGTGAAATGGTTCTGGAAAAAGCGGAAAAAGGCACTAAGAAAGATTTAGAAGAACTGGCTGACAGTGTTGAATATCTGACCGCTCAGGCTTTGGATGAAAATGAGAAGTTTTCTTTCTTGGCTATGGGCCGTATGAACACTATCGGGTGCTTCTGCTCCGTTAACGATTTGCTAAAAGGCGCTATCGAAAACATCATGCATTCTTTCGATGTTGTGCTGATTGACGGCGAAGCCGGACTAGAGCAAATCAACCGTCAGGTAATCGAGAAGATTGATACGCTGATACTAGTGACTGATACCTCCTTCAGAGGATTGCAGACCGTACGTCATATCAAAAAAATGGTTGACGAAGGCTTAGTTCCGGCTTGCAAAAACTTAGGCGTCGTTTTTAATCGAGCCCAGTCCGATGTGACAAGCCTTAAAGAGTTTGCGGAGAAAGAACATATCAACGTGATAGGTTCGGTTCCCTACGATAAGCAAGTGGAAGAATTCGATCTTGCGGGCCGTCCTTTACTTGAACTTCCCGATGACAATCAAGCGGTTTTAGCCGTGAAGGATTGCTTGAAGCGTGCGGAAGACGCCGCTAGGTAAAAATCTATCATTCCTTGTTGGGAATCTGTTTATTGAGGCTGGAGACAATCCGGCCTCTTAAATTATCTGCCTCTGTTTTTCTGTTTTCCCACCAGTCAAAGACATCGGAGAAAAGTGCGCCGTGAATAAGCAGGAATTTCCCGTCCTTCTTTACTAGTCCTCGGTTTGCCCATTCACTTAGCTGTAAAGAGACAGAGGTTCGGCTTGAGGAAATAATTTTGCTGAGCATCACGGTATTGAGCTGAACAGGAAGAGGATTCCAGCCGTCGGATTTAATGGGATAGTAGGCCTTGATTAAGGCTTGGAAAAGAGATACCAATCTCATATCTACTTCCATAGTGAAACAAGCAAGAAGCGCTTCAATCTGGCTTTCTTGTTTCTTGACTATGTGGGCAGTGAATATGTCCAAGATTTGGGTATTAGCCGTGATTTCTCGGTGCCAAATTTCGTAAGGCAGGAACAGTGCCTCACCATCTTTAACGACGTAAGCACTGACATTGGCAACTGTGCAGGAGGCGCCGTCGATATCTCCCATACATCTTTTGGGAAGAATTAAGGCAAATACATGTTCCTTATCGTTCCAGTCCCAAAAGCGATAGAAGCACAAACCTTTCAAAAGGTACCCAATTTCTCCGAACGGACCGCCATGGAGGAGTTCTTGGCCTTTTTTGATTTTCCTTTTCTCGCCGTATTTGAAGAAGATTTCCTTTATTTCCGGAGGCTCCTCCGAGTGAATCCACTGTTGTCCGAATACGATTTGGCGCAAATCTACCCCCGACTAAAAAAACACCGTCTGTTGATAACTATATAGCAATTTTCTGCGGTTCCCAAGTGTCTATAGGGTTTGAAGGGAGCAGAATTTTCAGGCTTCGGCTCAAACAGAATTAAGAAAAAGAACCGAGGCGTACGGCTTGTAAGTAGAATGGAAAGAAGAAGAATTTTGGAATGGCAAATGACCGGAAAAGCCTTGAAAGACTTACCGCTTGGAACCTCTGATTTCGCTGCTTTACGAATGTCGGACGAGATCTATGTCGATAAAACTAACCTCGTTTTTGCGTTGGCATCCAAACGAAGGAAGTATTTCCTTATTCGCCCTCGAAGATTCGGAAAGTCCTTGCTAGTTTCAACTTTTGAGTCTCTGTTTAAGCATGGCCTAAGAGATTTTCACGGCTTGGATATCGAGCGGCTCTGGACAGATGACAAAACTTACAATGTAGTTAGGCTGGATTTTTCTGAGGTTAAGCCTCTATTCGGACTACAGAAATTTACGGATGATTTGCGAGATCGTCTGGTTGATAACTTTTCACCATTTGGTTTCGCTTACAAACCTGATAACACCACAATATTTAGCCAGTTGTCTGCGTGGATGAAGACTCAGCCGGTGAATTCTCTGGTCCTGCTAATCGACGAATACGATGCTCCTTTAACATCCTCTTTATTCGATCCGGAGCTTTTTACCTCTGTCAGGAACGTACTATCCGAGTTTTATTCCGTATTGAAGTCCAATGATCAGATTTTGAGGTTCGTCTTTATTACCGGCATTACAAAATTCAATAAAACTAATATTTTTTCCGAGCTTAATAACTTGGATGATATTTCGTTAAGTCCTCGATTCGGAAGCTTGCTTGGCTATACCCGTGGGGAGCTCCAAACATATTTTTCAGGCTATTTGGATCAGGCTTCGGATGCACTTTGCCTCTCACAAGAAAAACTTTTGGAGAAGCTGACTACCCAATATGATGGATTTTGCTTTGAAAGAACCGCCAAAAGCAAAGTTTTTGCGCCTTGGTCCTTGTTGAAATTCTTTTCTGAGCCTGAAAGCGGCTTTTTGGACTACTGGTTCGAAAGCGGTGGCAAGCCGTCCGTATTGTTGAGTTATTTGAAATCCCATGCTCTTCGGAATCCGGAAGAATACTGCCGCGAAAAAACCATTTCGTTGGCCTCTTTGGAAGGATCCTCGGACGTAGAAGGCTTGTCAGATCTTGGTCTTCTGACACAGGCAGGATATCTAACAATTAAGACAATAAAGTATACAGACACGGTTTACCTGGACTATCCCAACCAAGAAGTAAAACGCTCGATGGCTCAGCTGTACCTGGAACAACTTCTTCGCGGCAGAGTTGCAGGTCAGGTTGGAGCGGGACCGATTGTGCGTGTGCTGAAAGAAGAGTCGCCGGAATCCGTCTTCCATATCCTTAATCGATTATTTTTGGCAGTCGACTATCATCGTTATCCGGTTAAGGATGAGGCTTCTTTGCGGGCCTATGTCCAGGTGTACTTGGCCGGTGCCGGCTTAAAGCCAAAAATTGAGAGTCACAATGCCCATGGCAGAAGCGATTTGGAAGTTCAAGCGAGTGATAGGTTGTGGATTTTTGAGTTCAAGGTAGTTAGAGACGAGCATGCCGCAGATGAAGAACTGAAGGAAGCTATAGATCAGGTCAGAGCTCGACACTACGGCGAGCAAGAAAACTATCTAGAACTAAAAAAGATTGTCCTGGTATTCTCCATCAAAGAAAGACAATTTGTCCGCTGGGCGCAAGCATGAGCCGAGAGGAACGATAAGATGAAGGCTTATAGGTAACGTCAGCCTCTCATTTTTAAGCAAAAAACCGCAAAGTTCAGTGCCTTGCGGTTTTTAGTTCGACTATCAAATTCGTTAATCAGGCTACTTCATGTTTTCTGTGGTATGAAGTGCAGCGTGTCTGCCAGAGAAGGCTGCAAATCCAAAGGCGTGTCCAGAAGACCAAGTTGTGTATGTTGGTCCAACCATGTTGGAAACTTCTAATCCTGTGGCATAAAGACCTTTGATTGGTTTGTTATTCTTATCCAGAACTTGATGATTTCTGTTGGTGACAAGGCCGCCGTAAGAGCTGAAATAGTAGGCTTTGAGCTTGATGGCATAGAGCTTCTTGGTGTTAAGCGGACGCATGTAGTTCTTTAACTTGAAGAATTGACCGTCATGCTGTACTTCACAGCCTTTGTTGTAGGCAGAAACCGCGGCGGCAAGATTTGCTTCCGGAACGCCAATTTCTTTTGCCAATTGTTCAACGGAGTCAGCGGCTTTGAAGTTGTCGCTGTCGGCCGCCAAAGCTTCGTCGATATCTTTTTGAAGGTTAGAAAGTTTTTTGCCAACCGGGGCTAATACGCCGATACCGGAATCAATGCCCTTGTCTATCATGTATTTGACTTGAGAGTCATCAAAGATGCTCCAGGCATAATGGCCATGCTGGGCATAAATGGCGTTCGCTGCTTGACTGAAAGAGAAGGCGACGTCTTCGTTGGCGAAACGGTTGCCGTCGGAGTTAACCCAAAGAGCTGACGGCTGCCAAGAAGTTGTGTAGAGGTCGCTTAAGAACTTGATGCCTTTGCCTTCTGTTCCTAAATGGCCAACGAAGGATACCGGCCCCATCTGTGCGCCAGCATTTAAGGCCATCTGAATACCGTCGCCGGTTTTGTTCATGTTGACCGAGGACTTCCAGCCTTCCGGATCTCTATGTGCCCATTCAGCGATTTTCTTAGGATCATCGCCAAAACCGCCGGAGGCTAGGATAACGGCCTTGGCTTGAATGATGTATGTATCGCCTTTCTTATTGGCGGCTTTGGCGCCAATGACGTCTCCTTTGTCATTCTGAATAAGTTCTGTAGCCGGAGTGCTTGTCTTAGTATCAACGCCCAGTTTGTCCGCACTGTCTTTTAACCCTTTGATGAGTCCGGCACCGTGATTTGTTCCTTTGTAGTCGCTGATGACATGCCATGTAGCTTCTTCCCACGGCGTCATTCTGACGACTTCGAATTTGATGCCGTGGTCGGTAAGCCAAGCGATGTTTTCACCGGAGCCTTCTACATAATCTTTGGTTTTTGGTCCGTCAATAACGTAGAAGTGCTTTTCCATCAAGGTTTTGAATGCTTCTTCCTTTGTCAAGGTGTCGCTTCTGAGACGATTTAGTTCGGATTCGACGGCAAAAAGACCTTCAGCGAATTGAGAACTGCCGCCAACCAGAGGATTCTTTTCAAGCAGGATAACTTTCTTTCCTTTTTCGGCACTTTGCACGGCAGCAGTTAAACCTGCGGAACCGGCTCCGACGACAAGCACATCAGTGCTGAGCATATAGTCGGCAGCATTTGCAAAAGCCATGAGACAAGAGGAAACGGCACAGACCAAGATTGTTTTATTCATATTAACTCCTTGTGATTGCGGTGTGTAAGGTAATAGTAGATCCCTTGGCTTTGTGTAAATGTTCAATGTTTAACGCTGATTTTTATCTCCTCTTAGATTGTTCAACGGTTAACGTTAGGTAAGCAGTTCTATTCGGTTCAGGCTTAAAAATATCGTGACAACCACCTGTGATTGCGCACAAAAATGAATAAATTGCAAGAAGAATATTGTGGTGAGAGAGAAGTTGAGAGACTTGCCGCAACGTTTGCTGCTTATATGCAACATATTGAATTTAAAAAATTTCTAAAGTTGACTGTTCATTTTTAACATGTTCTAATGCGCTTGCCTGAGGACGTATTCCTCGTTTTCTATGGTGTTTCAATGACTGAACAATTAAGAAATCGGCTGAGCTGCATGGCTTTTTTCTTTATTGCCGGCGGTACATATTCAGCCATTATGGCGTATATGCCTTCAATCAAGGTGCATACTCAAACAACCAATGCACAAATCGGAACGTCTCTATTTTTCTTCGGAGTCTTTTCTTTGATTTCTTTGCTCATGAGCAAAAAGATTCTGGAAAAATTCGAATCAGCTTTGGTGATCTTCCTCTGCACAGTCTGGATTTCTCTCTGCCTTTGTGCCATTGCCTTTGCATCAAGCCCGGTGCACTTGTATATGTGTTTCGGAGCGATTGGTCTTGGCGTAGGTTTGATCGGTGCTGCCGTCAATATGCAGGGAATTTTGTTTGAAAAGAGACATAATCAACAGGCGCTTAATCTGTTTCATGCCTTGTACAGCGGCGGAAGTCTTGTCCTGTCCATTATTGCTGCTATTGCGGCTTCTGCGGCACTCAAAGCGGAAGTGTTTTTTCCTTGTGTCGCGGGGCTATTTGTTGCGATTGGGATCTTTTCAAAACCGGGTCTTCTCGCTGATCACAAAAAAGTTGAAGACAAGGAAACAAAGCCTGAGTCTGAACGCAAAATTCCGTTCTTTGTGATTGTTTGCGGCCTGTTAACGCTCTTGGCATATTCTTCTGAAGGCTCTGTAGCAGAATGGGGACCTCTTTATATTGTTGAAGAAAAAGATGCTCCTATAGCACTTGGCGCACTGGTTTACGGAGTTTTTTCAGCAATGAGTTTTATAGGGAGATTGTTTGCAGATCCGATCAGAAAAAAGGTTGGCTCTTTCGTACCAATTAGAATAGGGTTGGTGGTTGGCCTTTGTGGAATGCTTACGGTTCTTTTCGCACAATCGGCCTATCTTTGCTTGTTCGGCTATGCGTTGCTGGGAATCGGTTTGGCACCGGTAGTTCCGACGTTATTCAGTTTAGCCGGTTCCATCCCGGGAATCTCTCCTCAGCGGGCCAGTTCTACCGTTGCATTTCTTGCTTACGGGGGTTTGCTTTCCGTCCCTCCGTGCATCGGATATTTGGCACAAATTAGCTCGCTGCACTCCGCGCTTTTCCTGGTGGTAGCTTTTCTGCTTGTTATTTTTGCGGCATCTTTGGTTCTCCGAAGACTTTTTGTGAAGTCTGGAGGCAAAGCGTAATCGAAGGCTCACGCAATCAATCGCATGATTGCAAAAAAACACCGCAGGTGGCTCGAGCCATCTGCGGTTAAGTGCCTAATTCATTAAGGCAATCCCCATTAACTAACTACCCACGAGGCTGGCCTCGATCAAGGAGTTGAATCAAGTTTGATTCAGTAAGTAGAACTATACATTAATTGAGAAACATTATCAATTAACAAACATAAGTATTTACCCTTATTTCAAACTTTTATGTTCGGTTACAGAGTTTTTTCGTCCGGCGCTGTAATCTGAATCGTAGATTGTTCATTAATGATGAAGAATTGATCTTTGAATGAGCCGTGAAAACCGGAAACTATTACTACCAACAAGCAGAAATTAGAAAAATAGAAAAGCATTGCCCACCAATTCCTATATCTTGTTTTTCCAATTTTTGCTCTAAAAGATTCCTGGGACGGCATTTTTTACTCTATTACTACATGTATTCCAAAATTTTAAATCTGGAATTCCCTGGCGCCCAATAGATAGAAGAAGATTTTAGCTGTTTAGTCCTTCAAAAAATTTGCGTCAAAGCGCCAAAGGGTTGTCTATTTTTACTACAAAGAAAACAAAAAATTAGAATCAGTTAAAGTCTTGGAGCGCAGGACTTATATTAGATTTCGGAAGCGATTTCCTTTTAAAAAAATACCGCAGATGGTTTTGTTGCCATCTGCGGTTAAGTGCCTATTCTTTAAGAATGGGCAATCCCCATTAACTAACTACCCACGAGGCTGGCCTCGCTCAAGGAGTCGAATCAAAATTGATTCAGTAGGTAGAACTATACACTAAATGAAAATGATTCTCATTTAATTTATATAGAGATTTACCCTTATTAGAAGATTTGACCTCGAATATTCGAATTCTGAATCAAAGCTCCTAACGGATCATTGTCTGCAGGCTGTTCATCAACACCTAAAGATGGAATCGCATCTTTACGGTTGGTGTAATAGTAGTTGCCGCCTTCCTCAGTGACTCCGGAGGGCGCTTTACGAACAACTTCAGGGTCGTTCTTGACTGCAAACTTCATGTAATCAACCCAAATAGGAAGAGCTAAGCTGGCGCCTTGAGCTCTTCTGCCTAATGTTCTTGGTTGGTCATAGCCCATCCAGACGGCAGCGAGCTGTTCTCCGGCATAGCCGACAAACCAAACGTCATAAGAGTCGTTGCTGGTGCCGGTCTTCCCGCCGATGTCTCTTCTCTTTAATGTTGCTGTTGTTCGCGCTGCTGTTCCGCTGGTGGCAACGCCGTTAAGCATCTTGTGCATGATGTAGGCATTGCGCGGATCAAGTACTTCGGTTCCGGCAAGGCGTTCTGCTTCAACTGTAGACTGCATAAGAATCTTGCCGTTCGGGTCAGTAACCTTGGAGATCAAATACGGTTCGGTTCGTTTGCCGACATTAGCAAAAACCGAGAATCCTTTAACCATTTCCCAAGGTGTGACACTGCCTGCACCAAGAGCCAGAGAAAGGTGAGGCGGATGTTTGTCCGGTTCAAACCCGAATCTCTGAATAAAGTCGACGGCATATCTCGGTGTAATAGCCTGAAGAATTCTGATGGAGACGAGATTAAGAGATTTTCTCAAAGCATCTTTCATCATGACAGGGCCGCTGAACTTACCGGAGAAGTTCTTCGGATTCCATTTCTTAAAGCCCGTTTCTGACGGATCTAAGACAATAGGAGCGTCATTGATAATGGTTTGCGGAGAGAAGCCTTTCTCAATGGCTGCCGAGTAAATAAACGGCTTGAAGGAAGAACCGGGCTGTCTCCAAGCTTGAGTAACGTGGTTGAACTTGTTCAGGTTAAAGTCATAGCCTCCAACCAAGGCTTGAATAGCCCCGGTCGTGTAGTTGGTGGCAATAAATGCGGCTTCAGCTTGAGGCAGCTGTGTGATTTCCCATTCATTGTTCTTGCCTGACTGAATGCGGACAACAGATCCTCTTTCAATCTTCAGGTCCGGTTTTGCTTTAGGCTGAAGAGAATTCTTAACGAAATCAAGGTTCTTGCCTTTAATCGTGATTTGCTTGCCGGAAGAGTTCTGTACGACAACTTCTGACGGAGAGGCTTTTAATACCACGACGGCAGGCATGTCTGCTGCTACTAAAGCTTCCTGCAGAGCATTGTTAATGTTTTGCTGGGCTGTAGCAGGGTTTGATAAGTCAACCTTGTCTTCCGGTCCGCGGTAACCGCG
Organism: Turicimonas sp. TL08; assembly: GCF_054660695.1. NCBI lineage: Bacteria > Pseudomonadati > Pseudomonadota > Betaproteobacteria > Burkholderiales > Sutterellaceae > Turicimonas > Turicimonas sp. TL08. Next base: position 7,904 of record NZ_BAAGDP010000026.1, on the reverse strand, counting down.
GGAACGGTCATAAGCCTGAACATGGCTTCTCAAAGATTGATAAGCATAATTCTGATCTTCAGAATTGATCGTCGTATAGACGTTTAAGCCGCGGGTGTAAGTTTCCTGCTGGAATACGTCGAACATCAAGGTTCTGACCAACTCTGCAACATATTCAGCATGCAAAGAAGAATTCATCTTGGTCGGCGTCAAAGAAGATTCGGCAAGTCTGGTCAAACGCGTTTGAATCGGAGCATCGACTTCATGCTGATATTGATCCGGCGTGATGTAGCCTAAGTCTCTCATGCGCCCGAGAACGTAGTCTCTTCTGACTTTTGCTCTCTTCGGGCTGGCAAACGGATTGTATACGGACGGAGCAGCCGGAAGGCCTGCCAAAGTTGCGGCTTCTCCGATAGACAGCTGCTGAATATTTTTGCCGTAATACGTACGGCCGGCGGCTGCAAAGCCGTAAGCACGGTTGCCGAGGAAGATCTGATTCATGTAGATCTGAAGAATCTGATCTTTGGTGAGGTTGGCTTCAATCTTGAAAGCCATGGCAACTTCATAAAGTTTTCTGACGTAGCTTCTTTCGCTGGATAAGAAGAAGTTTCTGGCAACCTGCATGGTAATGGTGGAGGCGCCTTGGCTCTTTTTCCCGGAAGCAAAGTTGGCTAATGCTGCGCGGACAAAACCTTTCGGTTCAATACCGGCATGGTGATAAAAGCCGTCATCTTCAGCAGAAATCACAGCTTGCTTTACATGAGCCGGAATCTCATCGATGGTGACGAAGTCTCTTCTTTCTTCGCCGAACTCAGCAATGAGCTTGCCGTCTGCCGTCCAGACTCTCATCGGGACTTTCGGCTTGTAGTCAACTACCGTATCAATTGGCGGCAGCTGAGAGTAAACAAGCGCAAAAACAAACAGGGCCAGTCCGATTCCGGCTAATGCGAGAGCAAGAATCGTAGCGATCGAATACTTAATAAAGGCAAAAAAACTTGAACCCGTCTTTTTGCGGGCGGGAGCTTTTTTCGCAGCAGCTGCTTTGGCAGGAGCTTTCTTTGGCGGAGTCTTTTTAGAAGAGAACACTGCTGAAAATATCTTAAATAGTTAAAGAAAACCAGCAAACATTATAAAATCTAAACCTCCGTATGATTATCAAGACAGCCACAATTACAGGCTTATGCATAACAATTCTGTAAAAGCTTACAAATCTATTTTTCTCATTGGAATGATGGGAGCCGGAAAATCATCATTCGGCAAGTACTGCAGCAAAGAGCTTGGCTATCAGTTCGTGGATTTAGACGAAGAGCTTGAGAACAGAACCGGCGTAAAAATTCCCGAGATTTTTGCAAAAGAGGGAGAAGAGGGTTTCCGCAGGCGCGAAACCGAACTCCTCAGAGAATTTATCGAGAAAGAAGGCTTTGTCGTGGCAACCGGAGGCGGTGTGGTTACGCGGGATGAAAACCGAGAAATCTTAAAAAATGGAAATGTCTGTGTCGTGCATTTAACGGTGTCCCCGAGAATCTGCTTTTTTAGAACACGCAACTCAAACCGTCCTTTGCTCCAAACGGACAATCCGATGCAGACCATCGAAAATTTGATGCGGGATCGAGACCCTCTTTATACCGAGGTCAGAGATTTCTCGTTGGATACGGATAAGCTCAGTTTTAATCAAATGTACAAAGAGTTGCTGAAGGTATTAGGAAAGGAAAAATAAGGATGATTTCAATCGATGTGAGCGTCAGATCAGCTCCGTACAAGATCTACCTGGGAGAAAATAGTCTTCCTCAGCTTGCCCAAGAGCTAAAAAAAATTCATCCTTCTTCAGCTCTTATTGTGACCAATACAACGGTCGGCCCCCTCTATGGAGAAAAGGTACGCAAAATCTGCAGTGAAGAGGTCCGTACCGAGTACCTCGAATTACCCGATGGAGAAGCCTTTAAAAATTGGGATTCGGTTTTTATGGTGCTGACCAAGTTAGCGGAAATGGGCGCTGACAGAAAATCAGTCGTTATCGCTTTAGGCGGCGGAGTTGTCGGAGATCTGGCCGGTTTTGCCGCTTCCATTTATATGAGAGGAATCAAATTTATTCAGGTTCCGACAACCCTTTTGGCTCAGGTAGATTCTTCCGTAGGCGGTAAAACGGGGATGAACATGGCTGCCGGTAAAAATATGATCGGATCTTTCCATCAGCCCTCTGCCGTAATCGCTGACTCTTCCGTTCTGAAAACACTTCCTGCAAGAGAAGTAAGTGCCGGTATCGGCGAAATTATTAAGCACGGTATGCTTGCGGATGCAGATTACTTTGCCGATCTCGAAGCGAATATGGAATCTTTGATGGCGCTGGACTCGGAGAAAACTGCTGAAATTGTTGCCGGTTCCTGCAAGATTAAATCAGCCGTGGTGGCTGAAGACGAAAAAGAAGCGGGAAGGCGCGCTTGTCTGAATCTCGGACATACATTCGGTCACGCCATAGAAAAACTGACCGGCTACGGAACATGGCTCCACGGCGAGGCTGTCGGCTGCGGTCTTATGCTCGCCGCAAACTTAAGTCAAAAACTCGGCAATCTGACAGAAGAAGATGTCGAGCGCGTAAGAAAATTGCTGGAAAGAGCCAACTTGCCTGTTCGAATCGAAGGCCTGTCTGTCGATGAAGCTATTAAAGCGATGAAAGGCGATAAGAAGAGCACGGGCGGCGTCATCCATTTTGTCTTGCTTAATAAGCTCGGTGAGTCATACGTTTCTGAAGTTCCGGAAGAACTGGTTCGGGAAGTTCTCGTTGAAGGAGGATATGTGGCATGATTCATGAAAATCTAGTTTTAGCTCCGTACGCTTGCCATTCTTCGGAATCTAAGGGGCGCGTTTATGCGGAAAATCCAAGTAAAACGCGCACCGAATTTCAGCGTGATCACGACAGAATCATTCATTCGGCCTCTTTCAGAAGACTGGAGTACAAAACCCAGGTCTTTATCAATCATGAAGGGGATTTATTTAGAACTCGTCTTACGCACTCTATCGAAGTTGCACAGATTGCCCGTACCGCAGCTTCAAGACTTGCTTTGAACTGCGATCTGACGGGAGCTATCGCCTTAGCTCATGATTTAGGGCATACACCCTTCGGACACGCCGGTCAAACTGCATTGAATGAATGCATGCGAATGTTCGGAGGCTTTGAACATAATCTTCAGTCCTTGCGGATCGTCGACAAGCTTGAAGAGCAGTATCCTGCTTTTGACGGTCTGAATTTGACTTGGGAAACTCGCGAAGGCATTTTGAAGCACTGCAATATTCTCAATGCTATGCGCTTGGGCGACTTGGGTAAGAGATTCTTAGAAAAAACTCAGCCGAGCTTGGAGGCTCAGCTCGTTAATATCGCCGATGCGATAGCCTATAGTACGCATGATATGGATGACGGGTTGAGATGCGGACTGTTGACGCACAAAGAACTGTTTGAGAACGTTCCGATTTACAGAAAGTTTTTTGAAGAAGTTGAGAAACAATATCCCGGCCTCCCGATCAGAAGAAGCCAGAAAGAAGTTGTCAGACGAGTGATTGGTTACTTAGTCGATGACTTAGTGACTAACAGCTCCGAAAAGATCCAAGGAGAAACCTTGAAGTCCGTGCAGGACGTCAGAAATCTTCAATACCCTCTAATCGCTTTCTCTGATGAGGGAATTGCTCAGATGAAAGTCTTGAAGAGCTATCTGATGCAAGCCCTGTATAAGCATTATCAGGTTCTTCGAGTAATGAATAAGTCTTCTCGAGTCATTCAAAAACTCTTTGAGCAATTTACCTCTTATCCCGAACTGCTTCCTCCAAACTTTTATGAAAAAGCCATTAACGGGGGCGTCCAAAGGACCGTAGCCGATTACATTGCAGGAATGACCGATCGCTACGCTGTTAAGGAATATGAGAGAGTGTTTAATCCTTCCTACGAAGCATCAAATTAAACAAAAAGAAAAGGCTGATTGAAACGGTCAGCCTGATGAAGTTGGTGCCGGATGAAGATTAATCTCCCGCCTTGTCTTTGCCTAAACGAGTCCGTAAAGATGGAGCATCACGGAGCCGCCGATACCCCAGAAAAGAAAGGCACTTATCTTATTAAGGTAGAAAGAGAATTTCGGTCCCATCCATCTGTCGGATGCCATTGCAGCGCTGTAGCTGTAGCCGATATGAACCAACCAGCAGATACCGACAAAGAGCGCGATAAGAATGGTAATTTGCGGCAGGTACGCTTGCTTCGGATCAATAAACTGAGGCATCAATGAAAGCAGAAAAACAATCAACATAGGATTGGTCATCTGCAAAACCGCGGCGCTGGCAAGGATGTTCCAGTTTCTTGTCTTTTGTTCTGCCGGATCCAATGGTGTCCCGAGACGATCTTTGAGAGCAATGGTTGGAGCCTTCCAGCTCTTCCAGCCAAACCAAGCCATGAGGAGACACCCGGCAGTCTGCAGTCCGTAGAAAAGAACAGGACTGTTATTAATCACTGCGCCCATGCCGCTGGCGGCAATGACGGACATGACGGCTACGCCGATGGCATTGCCTGTCGGTGACATAAAGGCATTTTTTACGCCGTAATTGACGGCATTGTGTAGGGTGTATAAAACGCCCGCACCCGGAGTAACGCAGGTGATGAAAACAACAACTAAAAAAAGACCTAATGTGCTGAGGGACATGATTTTTCTTCTCTCCTTGTACGAAAAAAGTGTAGAAAAGAAAATTGCCGTTTCAAGCTTTCAGTGATTAAACTTTCTAAACACAGTGTTCAAACAGACTGACCGCAACCATGGCACATCATTTCGATCACAAAACTATCCGCCAGCTCCTGCTTTTTGCGGTGGTAGCCGAGAATCAAAGCGTAAGAAAAGCAGCGGCTAAGCTGAACTTATCGGTTCCTTCTTTGCTTAACCAACTCAATGAGTTAGAACAAAATCTGAATTTGAAATTTTTACGGCGTTCGCCGAGAGGAGTTTCGCTGACCGAAGAAGGCAAAGCCGCACTTCCTTCTATTGAGCGTTTTATAACGCAGGCCGAGCAGCTCTACTATTCCTTAAATCAAATGCGGGAAGATTCTTGCGGAATTTTGACGGTTGGTGCTAATGCGGAAGCGATGCTCTTCTGGGTACCGGACTTTAAAAAACAGGTCAAGGCAGACTTTCCGAAGATTGAGATTTTTACAAAAGAAGTCGACTCGCGCGATGTAGAAATTGAGGTTTCCGAAGGTTTAATTAGTTTCGGTATCGGTCTTTTTAAGGACTTGGATGATAAGCGGCTGAGGCTGATTCCATTACGCCGGGAGCGGCCGATTATTCTATTGCCCAAGGGGCATCGGCTAACGGCAAACCGAGAAATCTTCCTGAAAGATTTACGAAATGAGGAGTTTGTTTTTCATCGAAGAGAAGTGGCCTCTAAATATTTTGACGAACTCGTTCGCATATGTGAAAACATAGGCGGCTTTACACCTCGAATCTGCCATGAAGTGCAGTCTAGTTCTCGACAGATGGCCTATGTGAGCTGCGGGCAAGGTATTGCCATGTTAGGAGAATCTTTCAAAGACTGGATACCTAAGAATATTGTCGCTAGACCAATCGTTGATGCTCCGGCGCAAATTCAATTGTCGTTGGTCTGGAATCCCTTGATTCCTTCCTCTATTCGTGATCTGGTTCTAAACAAGTTAACTTCAAATCAGTGAGAAACACGGAGAACCTTGGCGGATATATAAGCGGCAAAGATAATCCTACGCGGACGAGCTTCGAAAATTTGTGCACTACCGAGGAACAAATGCACTAGAAAAGTGCTTCTTGGTTGAAGAAAGTTAGCGGATATTTTTGTCCGTTCCTCTGGAAGACTCATGCTGGGCGCGCTTGACCAATACTTGGCATGATTTTTGCATACGGTTGAATAAATTCTTATGTCCGTTTTCTATTCCGCGAGGAGAAGTAAGTGATTAAAACCGCCGATGATGTAGAGGATGCATTTAAAGACGGGAAGATTTTAATTTTCAATGTTCTTTGGTGCAGCTTCTTGAGCCAAAAGCATTGCGTTTCCGTTCCTGGCTCTGTTTTTGATGAAAATAAATGCGAAGACAGCCATGCTTTTGATGGAGCCTTTTTCTGGGGTCGGAAAGGTTCTGAGGCCTGCGGCCCGCTTCGGATGCTAGCATCTAAAGAGCAAGAATGGTTCCTTCAGCAGTTCACAATTTTTTGACAACGGCAGTCGTTTCTTAGAACCAGCATCGGGCTTATCTGGAAGGCCAACGGCACGATGTTGAAAGAATCATGCTTGTTGTAACGCTAGACGAATTTGGGATGTAGTTCTCCCAATCAAAGTCTTCTAAGCCAAACTCTCCGGCGCAGCTTTTAACTTATTTTGTATCCGTAATGCCGGAAGGTTGGATTACAACTTATAGAAATGACCTTATTCAAACTGAACTAATAACCTTAAATCTCACTAAATTATGTCTAATACTTTAAAAGGAGTGCTGCTTGCTTCTTTTGCCGGCTGGTGCTGGGGAAGCATGGCAGTTTGCGCTCAATTCTTATTCGATTCCTGTGGATTTGTTTCTTCTGATTTAACTACGTTGCGATTATTTGGCTCTGGAATCTGCCTTTTACTTCTGTATGCGGCAACCACTAGAAAAAGCATCTTCTCGCCTTTCCGTGACTTGCGGAACCTCAGAGACGTAATTATTTACGGCTTAGGTGTCTTGTTGATTCAATGGACTTTTTTTAAGGCTATTTCCGTTAGTAATGCAGGGATAGCCGCTCTCATGGTCGGTTTTGGTCCGTTGTTCATTATCTTTTATTTTGTGCTGATGAAAGGAAGAAGGCCATCCTTTAAAGAAATACTTTGTTTATTCTTGGCTTTAATTGGAATCTCTCTTCTGGTGACTAAAGGAAATTTTAGAATTTCCGATTTGTCGTGGGGAGGCTGCCTCTGGGGATTGGCCTCAGCAGCTTGCGGTGCCTTTTGTACCGTTCAACCCAAGAAGGCTATTGAAAGAGCAGGAGTTTCGTTTGTTGTCGGCTGGGGAATGCTTATCGGAGGTTTGATTGCAATGTGCTTTACTCCGCTCTTTAATGATAATGTTCAATGGAATATCTCGTCATTCCTAGCTTATGCTCAGATTGTTCTTTTCGGAACGGTTGCCGCTTTCTGGTGTTATCTAAAAAGTACGGAATACGTTCTTCCATCTATTTCAGCAATTCTTGCTTCCTTCGAACCATTCTCGGCGGTTTTGCTTTCCGTTATCTTCTTGAACTCTTCCTTCAATGCTTATGAGTTAATTGGAGGTGCGGCTATTGTCGCGAATATGATTATCCTTTCCTGGCCGAAAAAAACAACAACTTCAAGCCAGACCAATCAATCCGTATCGGCGGAAAAAATATCAACGGCCAATGCACCTGAAAAAGAACTTCTCAGGAAGTCGGAACTATGTTAAGGCAAGCTCTTCTTGGGAGATTCTGTATCAGCTATTGACATCCTCCTCTTCGTGAACGAAGAGGATTCTTACCACCACTACAACAGCCGTAGCCTATTGTTGTAGAAGGTCTCGTTGGGTTCCTGCTGACAACGGCCTTACTGCACCGTTCATTTCACAGGCTAACCGGGCGTGTCCCGCCCTTAATACATTTATCGCTCCCACGACATCGGCATTTTCTTTGTATCCGCATTTGGTACATTCGAAATGTGCTTGCGTTTGTCTGTTTTTTGCCGAAATATATCCGCAATTCGGACAAGTTCTGCTCGTATTTTTCGGAGGAACCAATACCAGCAACCCTCCTCTTTCTTCCAGCTTGTAAGCCAACATTGTCTTGAAAGAATACCATCCTTGGTCAAGAATTGAACGATTTAAACCGCTTTTCTGTCTGACCTTTTTTCCGGGCTGCTCAACTGTACCTGACGCCGATGCAGACATATTC
>NZ_BAAGDP010000025.1:0-38983 GCF_054660695.1 Turicimonas sp. TL08 | reverse complement strand
TTATCACGAGCCCATCCATTTGTACCGTTGGAAACCGACCAATTTGAAGTATTTGTATTGGTGTCTTGAGTCCAAACAGAAAACTCAGTGCCATCTCCACGAGTAAAAATTACCTGAGTTCCAGAAGTTCTGACTGATTTAATGTAAGTTGAGTTAATCTGTTGACCGGCGCTATCTTTATTCGCAGTATCTGCAGATTCAGATTTCGTAATAGTTCCAGTTATTTTGCCAGTCATAGTTCCACCGGCTAAAGGAAGACATACTCCAGCGTTTTCTTTTGCTTCCAGTTCGGTTTTAGTTGAATACGTTGCGGTTATCTCATTTCCGTCTTTGTCTGTTTTAGCTGCTTCTGCTACATCAACGTAAGGAATTAAATATTGACCTGTAGCAGGATCTTTTAAGAGCGCTCTTATTGCATCTACAATTCTTGACATAGTTTTTTCCATTAAAAACGGGATGCCTATCAAAAACATCCCGTTCAAATTAAATTAATTCAGATCACTCTGTTACTTCTACATAAGAAATGCCGTCGGTAATGCCGTACCCAGCTAAAGTTGTGGCCTTGTCAGCTTTAGCGTTGACTTTGGTTTCAAGTCCTGTCAACGCTTCCTTAGTAGCAAGAGAAGTTAAGTCTGTTTTCATTGCGACTTTAGATGTGTCTACAGATACTTGATTGTTCTCAATGTTGATGCCTTCTCCAGGGGTATAGACATCAACAAGATCTGTTACCTTGATGTAAATGTGAGAGTCTTCAGCATTAGCAAGTACAAGATCAATGTACTTATCACCGACTTTAAGCCCCTCCAATGGAGCATCTGCGGTTTCACAAGTCTTGACAGTACCGCTTTGGACTACCATGTCTTTTGGAATGTTGATCTTTTGGCCTACCTGTTCTCCATCTTTCGTGAGATAGTAAGTAGCAGAGAACCCGTCATCGGCGGATGCTGCTTTGGCAATAGAGTATTCAGCAGCCGCAGGAATTTCGATGTTAACTTTTTTGTTAACGATTTGAATTTCTTTTCCGTTTAAAGAAATAGTTTCGATCTTGTTTTCCTGAGCGGAAGCAAGATTGCCACCATCAGCTGTAGTAACTAACTCTGCTTTAGTTTTCGGGAACAAATTATTCCCTTGATAGTCTTGCAGTTGGATTTTTTTATCAGCCATATTTATCTCCTTTAAAAGTTAAGACTGAAGTTCAGAGAAAGTGACACTGTTTGCAGTGTCGATTACGAGTTGAACGCCGTCCTGGTCAGAAACGACGTCATAAGCAATAAATCCTTCAAGAGCCTTTTTGACACCTTTGGGTGTCACCGCTCGAGTTGTATCTTCACCGTCCACTATCTCCTGCACTGTGGCTAATTCAACGACGCCTTGAGTTTCAGTTGTCGCCGGCGGATTCATAAAATTTGTATCGCCTGTAATGACTATGTCACCAGCTGCCGCACTCACTACAGGGAAATCCAACGACAGAAGGACATAAGAGTTCGCTGCTTTTTGAATAATCGGGGTGTCTTGAGCATAAACGGCAAAGAGCACACCTTCTTTTGTAAACACACCAATTTCATTGACCGTATATTCTTCAATATCGGTATCTCTTATTGATATGTGGATAATGTTGTCGCCAACAGGCGCACCGCTGATAGTGGTAAGTGTTTTAAACGGTTCTAACAGGGCTGTTTGTGTTTCAGATGCCGTATATTTCCCACTTCCAAATTGAACACTAGACAGCTCTAACGCATTTGTTCCATTTTTTTGAGCATTGATTAGCGCTTCTATACCTACCTCTGTCAATATGATTTTGGTTGCCATTTTTTCTCCTAAATTCGAACGTAAACAGCTGGACGCGGTGCAAGAGTCATTGCAATTTTGGTTACTATCGGCAAGCGCTCTCCTATAAGTCGCACGTACGAACATGCTGAACAGACTGCGCCGATTCGCAATGTTTCTTTGTAGTTTCTGGTTAGAGTCACAGATCCGTGACTGCGAATTGATTTAGCTTCATAAATCAGATCGAAAAGCTCTTCTTGCTCTTCCGCAGTCAAGTCTTTTCCAATATCATCTAAAGGAATTGTTACACTGAAGGTGAAAGGTTGACCTTTAGGCTCCTGCTGCCACCATTCGACAATTTCGAATGGAGAAACAATTGAGCCCACCGCTTCCTTGACTGCCAGCAAAGTACCCCGTCTGCGTTTTGTCTCAATCGTGGCTTTGATAACAGCAAGCTTTTTATCTTTTTCCCATAGGCTATTCCACACTGCAACATGAAACTGCACTGCTAAATGATCAAGCTGGTCAGAAGTGAGCTCATCGAGTCGAGCAAAAACCGAAACAAGCCGAGTACACTGAGAAAGAATTTTTAACTGCGGGTCTATTGCTTTTGCAGCGTTTGAAACAGTCTTATCGCTGGCCAAACTTTCAGGCAATAAATTATCTAGTTCTATGTCACTTAGTCTTTTCATTTCAATAATCGCTCCACTATTTTCTGACCAAAACAAAACCGCCGAAGGTTCGAGCCTTAAGCGGTTTATTTCTTAATTGCGGATAATGGTTAGATGTCTTTGTATCCCTTAAAGTTGACTTTTACATCGGAACACTGAGCTACTTGATCCTCACCTAATTCTCTAAAAGCCTTAGGCTCAAAAGTCGCTTCATCGATTCTTGAAACACCGGCTAAGCTAACTTGGGTTATTAACTTAGATGGAGAGATATCACGACCGATTTTGCTCTGTTGCCAAACTCGGTACTCTTCAACAGCATTTTGAACAGCCTCTCTGATACCTGCTGCGTTTTCACGATCTTCTTTATTAATCCAGTAATCGAGTTGAATTGAATAGTTCACTGGCTCAGGAGCTTTGCACACAACATAATCAGTTAGTGGTCTGAGATTTTCAGAGCTTAAGTGCTCTAAAAGAGCTTCAAGGAAGCTCTCAGAAGGCAATGTTCCATCTTCAAGAATCGTATAAACATCGACTTCTCCAGGCACCGGAGATATAACTGAGACATCACTAATTGCTGGTGAAAACGATTTCGCATGGTAAACGTACGCAAGTCTCGGTCCAGCTACGGAATAACTATCAAGTCTTAATCGAATCCTTTCTGCGTAAGACGCATCATTTTCAATTTCTGAGCCTCCCTCAGACACTGTTATATTCTCAGCAGAAAGCAAAAACGCTTTAGGCGAAACAATCGTACTTATTTGTCCTGCAATGTACTCATTGCCTACGACCCCAGGGACAAGACAAGACGCTGAAGTTTCACCTTCTAATTCTCCCGGAGGAATTACTAGCTCCTTATCAGTTGCAAAGCTAACATCGCCGGAAGAAACTTCAAAACCTGCAGGAACCACAAAAGCATTAGCTAATCTCTCAGACAAAGTAAATTTCAATTCAGTCACAGCTTTTGAAGCAGGAAGACGCTCAACATCTACCCACACACCAAGTGCATCCAGATACTGTCCTTGGGCGTACGTCAGCAAATTCTGTTGCGCCGTCCAATTCACCTGATTTCGCAATTGGATAATAACTGCAGCAATCGTTAATAAAAACAATCTGACAGGATCGCCTGATGCTAAAGACCGCCCGGAGGCGGTCTCATATGCTTTGATAATTTCAGATTTTATTTTTTCAGCATCGGTTTCTAAAAAATTAACCTCTGGCAACCCCCAACGGGGAATAGTTTCCGGCATATTTATTCCTCAATCTCTATAGTAATTTTGGGAGTAGTGATTCCTTGCACAGTCAATTCCTGCTCTGTAGAAAAGTCGACATTCTTCACTTTTGCTCTGGGTTCATAAACAGCCAATGCTTGTATTAATGCGGATTGAAACAGCGTATATGCCAAAGCAACTGGCTTATCCAGCATATCCATCGACATACCAAAATCGCGGTCCAAAGGAACAGTGCCAACCCTTGTAGAAATAATTGTTCGAACATTCTGCAAAACTTCTTCACTCACCGTTTTTGGAGCAAAGCTGATAGTTTCTTTGCTGGCCATATCAATTAAATAATTTGACATTACCCGCCTCCGAAAACGACACAGAAACTTCGGCAACAAGGCAAGAACCACCCTTACCAAAGTACCTATGCTCAACACTGTATTTTTCAATCACCATCATGCCCATGTAACAGCCTCCAATGATTAGAGGAAGCGATAGATGCTGTTCAATTAGTTTTTCAAGCAGAGGAATTCCAATCAACGGCGAAATGCCTCTATCAGCATCAAATCTGAGAGTAAAAGAAACCTCTAACGGCGAAAAACCAAGGAACTCTTTAATCGTTTTGCCTAGATAGACAGCGTGTTCTGCCCATCTAATTTGTTTCGAAGACTTAAGGTCCTTGTAATTAAATATTGAACTTTCAGAACAGTAAAACGGCATAGGACCGTAACAGCCTAAAACATTATTCATACTGTACCTATTGAATATTAGGTGAGTGAACCTCGCCTTCAAAATCGCCTGTTCCAGATACCGCTAGATTACCGGTTACAGCAACATTCCCTTTGAAAGTTAAATCTTTTGATTCAATTGTTGCCTTTGAGCCATTCAACTTCATTGAAGTATTGCCAACCATTAAATTCAGTACAGGCGTTTTTATATTTACTTCGGCAGCCCCCTCTATGTTTACTTCAGACGTGCTTTTCAGAGCAACTTTTTGCACAGTTTCAACTTCTACATTGTTCTTGTCTACCTTGATTTTCGTAGAACCTATTTCAATTTCAAAAACCGATACACTGCGGTCAAATTTGAATACCGAACCGTCTGAGAACTTAATCATTCGCACATCTTTTGACTCAGACGGAGCGTGAATCTCCCCTGCATATATCGAACCTAATATGTATCCATCTTCAAGTCCAGATGTACCAAAAAGGCACAATACATCCTCCCCTATATCCGGCAACCAAAAGTCCTTATTCTCAATTGAATTGGGAATAACTATCGGAAGAAGATCACTCACAACAGAATCGTCATCATCGAAAACAACTCTCGCTTTACATTGTGCCGGTTGAACTTCAACAACCTCTCCTAATTTCATGACAGCCATACAGCGATCATTTTGTTCAGTATCAAAAATCATGACTTAGTTACCTTATGCATAGAAAGGGAAGTCGTGTACCCATTTCCTAAAGAGTGGTTTGCCTCATCGATATAAAAGTTCCCATCGAAACTACCAAAGCCGGATAACTTCACTACTTCTCCAGCACAAAACAGTGGATTTCCTACAATTGAAATATCTGCAGTAATGCTTTTTGAGTTTAATTCCCGCAATTTTGCTTCCGCTAGGCGTTTGGCTTCAGAGATACTTGAAGCCCGTTTTTTCAACTGATAGTCCTGTGCAGACTCATCTGCATTAGGGATTTTTGCCGTGTACTCCAACACTGCAGGATTCTTGCTTTTTTTGACTCGATGTCCGAATTTATCAAACATCTCTCCGCCAGCAGTACCATCCTTTTTAAGTTTTGGATTTCTGTACGTAACTGTCACGCTCTTGTACATTTCACTGTGTGACTGAGAAAATCTAAAAGACAGAATCTCTGATTTTCCTACAGCAATAGTCCCTACCGGCTCCTGTTGCTCATATTTCGACTTACTAAAAACAACTAACAAACCATCAGTTACCTTAACTGAGAGCCCGTTTTCATCACACAAACGCTTCAAAAACCTAAGATTGCTTTCTCTGCTTTGGTCAATCCGGTCAAATTTTGGGTCCTCCTCTGAATCAAAGAGCAACTCAATCCCACTTTCTTCAGCAATTTTCTTTGCAATTGCTGAAAGTGTGTATTTTTCCCATGCCTTGGATTTAACAAGCCTGCGGATAGACACATTTAGCGGGACAGATACGGCATTGATTGAAACTGTTCGGGGAGGACCTAAAAACTCAATACTATCTACAAAAAAAGTCCCGCAGTTTAATTCAGGACCTTTACTGACAGGAGTACCAGTGGCAATAAATGCCTGAATTATCATTCCGCCATCTGGAGACCACGAACCAGCCCATTTTCCGATTTCGTCCTTAAGCGTAATACTGATTTCATCTGCCTCATCTGCATCTTTGTCGTGATAAGAAAAGGAAAGCAAATCCGGATTCAAATATTGAGTCATATTTGACTTATCTTTACCCCACAAAACTCGCAAATATGCCTGCCGAGGCTGAAAAGCATCAATCATCATGAGCTCCTTTTCCACGGAGGTAAGCCCTGAATCTTATCTGCAGGCACGTCAATATTTGGCGCTATAAGCTCAATACCTGCAGGAAATATGACAATTTCAGAATACGCAGGATTGTTCTGTATTAATAGAGACATATATTTTTCCGTGCCGTACAGTTTTTTACTGACAATATCCCATGTATCACCCTGAACGGTTTTGTACATAAATAATCCTCTTAATAAGCCAGACGTCTCTCATTGGCCAACAGTCTTTCAAGCTCTTTTTTAAGATTAAAAGCAGCTGCATTTGCTGCCTTTTGAATATCTGCAGAAGCATTACCAGATCCCTGCACTTGAATTGTCAAATTGACATTCACAGGAGACGATGCCGGAGCATTTCCAAGCATAGAATCAAGACGAGAAAGCGGAATGACTGCTTCAGGCTCCGAACCTTCTCCAATCTGGGCTAAAGTCGAGCTTGTTGCGATACCGCCAGAAGCTAGAGCAGGAATCGGATTAAGCTGAAAACCTAAACCTTTTCCACCGATGCCGGGAACCCAAGACGGTACTTCTACATTTGCATACTCATTGATCTTCTCAATTACAGAGTTGACCATCGCAATCATGGTATTGATAGGAGTTTTTATTCCGGCAACTGCTCCTTCAAAGCAACTACTGACATAAGCACTTATTCCACCAAAAGCCCCCTGAATATCAGCCCAAAGCTCAGATGCTTTTTGTGTCACAGTATCCCAATTGTTGTATAGGTAAACTCCTGCAGCTACTGCTGCACCAATAGCAGTTATCAGCATACCGAGCGGGTGAGCTTTGCAAACTAAGTTAAAGGCGGCCATTCCCAACTGAGCTGAACCAACAGCTGTTTTAAAGAGGCCAAAGGCAAATGAGCCTGTTTTAACTAAAGTAAAAACAGGAATTGCTGCAGATGCAAATACGCCAAATCCTCCTGCAGCTAAGCCAACAGCCTGAGTAAGCATAGGATATTCTTTGATTAGCCCGGTGAGCCATTGCAATCCTTCAGTACCAGCTTGCGTAACCTTTCGCAGTGCGGGCTCTAACTTTTCATAAAAAGCTATGCTCACACCTTCAAGAGCACTTGTCAGACCTTTGTAATCTCCTAAAAGGTTATCGTTTTGCTTGGTTGCTACTTCTTTTGCGGTTCCTGATTTCTTAACTGAAGATATAAACTCTTGCAATGCTCCTTTGCCGGCTTGTTCCATCAGCACAAACGCTCCGGACATTGCTTCCGTTCCAAAAATTGCTTTTGTATAAGCTGCTTTTTGGGCTTCAGACATCTTAGCCATAGCACGATTAAGGTCAGCTAAAACATCAGGCATCTTACGCATATTTCCAGCTGCATCAGTTGTCTTTACTTTTAAAGCTTCTAACGCTTCTACTCCTTCTTTAGCTGGTGCAGACAGTCTCAGCATAATCGCACGCATGGTAGTACCTGCCATTGAGGCTTGTATACCTGCATCACCTAGTTTTCCAGCCATAGCCGCCGCTTCTTCAACTGAGACTCCCAATGATTTTGCCACTGGCGCAGCATATTTCATTGTCTCTCCCAGCATTGAAAGCGAGGTATTAGATTTAGTAAATGTATTAACTAAAACATCACCAACCCTACCCATCTCACCCGCATCTAGGCCCATGCCAGTAAGAATATTGGACCCAATGTCAGCTGCAGAACCTAAATCAATTCCGCCTGCAGATGCTAAATCAAGCATTCCCGGCATTGACTTAAGAATCTGCTCTTTATTGAAGCCGGCCATTGCAAGGAATTGCTGTCCTTCTGCGGCTTGTGATGAGGACCAAACAGTAGACCTGCCAAGTTCTTTTGCTTGTTCCCTCAATGCCTGCAATTCTTCTCCCGAAGCTCCAGACACCGCCCCGACACGTGCCATTGCAGAGTCAAAACCCGCCCCAGTTTGAATTACTCCAGAAAGCTTTGAACTTATAGCCATACCAGCAGCGGCTGCATACGGAGAGTTGGATTTAACTGATCCAACACCAGCCTGAATATTTGATAAGCCTCGGTTAGCTTGAGCAGATACTTTACTTAATAAACGCTGCTGCCTGGCTAAAGATTCATAACTTTTCCCTACTGTTTTCAGCTTACTTTCGAGCTGAGTCAGAGAGTTCCTCTGCTCTAACCAAGCACCTTTAGCTTGAATAGATGCGGTATTAAGACGGTTGAAATTATCAATCATCGACTTTGAAGGATTCGATGTTGACAAAATTTTTTGTCGCAAATGCTCTGCCTCAGAGCCAGCTTGTGCCCAGGCTTGTCTTGCAGATTCAGTAGCCGTACGCCGAGCTAAAACAGATTTAACATCTGAATTAGCCCGGTTAAGTCTCTTTACGGCTTGTTCAAGAAGCGATGTCTTTCCCTGAGCCTTATTCATGACCTGAGAGAAATTAGTGCCAAGAGCCGCACCAACCACAAAGGACATCTCAAAGTTTTTTGAAGCAGACATAACGCATCCATAAAAAAACCGCCAAAAGGCGGTATCAACAGTTAGAAAATCTAAGGATATTTAAAGTAATCTTTCTTTAAGCCAATCATTAACACGCTTATATAACTTTGTTTTCATGAAAAGATATAAAGAAAAGGTATAAGCCAGGAAAATACAAGAAACTTCAATCAGCTGTGGGTTATCTGCAATTAGAACAGATACTGACTCCCAACAAAAAACAAGAATACTCAGCAAAATCAACAAAAAAATCGGCACAAACGCGTAACCGAGAATGACAATGAACGCAGTTCCGAAAATACTCACGAGCAATAAACTCAGGATATTCATGAGAAATCCTCCTACGCTCATTATATGATTTATCTGTATTTTCTTAAAGACTTTTCCTGTTGCCGGTGAACATCTTCAAGAGTTTTCGCCATGACATCCGCCCAACTATACAAATCTACAATAGGCATTTGATACCATTCAAGAAAAGATAATCCAGTGCCAGTCAACGCCAAACGGATGCAAAGCGACTTTAAATATCTAACAGGATTTTCTACATTTAAGGCATGTAGCCGAAAAAATTTTCAACAATACGTCCAATACGCATATAGTCACGACCATCCGGCATAGAAGTAAAAAACTCTACCGGCAACTTTGCTGCTCTAGCCGCAAAATACTTCCAAGTGATATTAGGAGTAAATGAAATATCACTGTTAGCAACCGTATTAATTTGCTTATAGACTGCCTCTACATCAGCCGAACTCATACCATCGAGATCAAGTTCAATTTCGTCATAGTTTTTGCCTTCAAAAGATACAGGCTTCAGAAATTTATATTTCATATTCCTCTCCTAACCTAATCCCAAAGCCTTACGAACACCACCCAACTGGTCGTTACCATTGATTTTGAAAATCATATTAAATTTATCAATTTCTAATGACTCTTTATCATCAATAAAAATTCTCAGATAAGTGGTCTCAATTACTGTTGTTTGTTCAGTTTTTCCATTAACTTCGGCAGAACCAAGAGCGGAAGTTTTTACCATTCCGCGCAAATGAATTCTCACTGCTTTAACTTTATTGTCATTGGCAGATGCATTTATTTCATTCTGAGCAATTCTAAAAGTCAGACTAACCTGTCCGTCCTGAAGCAAAGTAATTGCTTCAGAGGTGATACTGTTCCAATTGATGGTTGACTCCATCGATTGAAAATGCCCCGGGATTGGTGTTTCAACCTCCCCAGCGATACCAGAACCCGAAAGAGTATCCGTCATTTTCTGAATCTCAGGAAGATCAACAGTACCAACTCCTAAAAAGACGTTGCCTTCATCAGCAGTGACATTAAAGTTAATTGTGCGGTCAGGAATATAGTTTGCACCGTTTGTTTGCGGCATTTATTGTCTCCTCAGCTTAACTAAACAATGCTGCTAAGGCAGCAGGATCGTATTCAATAATGAATTCAATATCGCGATTAGGTGGAGGCGGGGTAATTTTCACATGGAAGCGAGAAATACCGTCTGAGAGATCCGTAATGGGATTTTCTACATCTCTGAATTCAATGGTTCCGGCGATTAAATATTCACGCGCAACAAGTCCATTCAGCCATACTTGAATAGTATTAATCACGGACTGAACTTGCCTGCGGTTCAAAGGCTTATCAAGCCTCTGCCAACAGGTTTGAACTACCGTGTTAATAATCCAGTTGATCATCCTGCGAATAGGGATAAAAGAGTCTTTCGGATCTGTATTAGCCGGATAACACGCAGTTCTATTACCAAAAGCTCTAAAACCTCCGATAAAGTTCAAACCGGTAGTAATACCTTGACCATTCAAATATTCTGCGTTCGGCAGAGAAAGCGGAATTTCAGAGCCGTCAGAAAGAGTCAATCCGGTTGTACTCAAATTCTTATTAGAAGGAGATTCATAAGGTACGCCACCGTTATCGCTGTCTACCTTAGCTATGAGCCCCGCAATCTGAGTGGAGAGATGATAAAGAACTCCATCTTGCTGAATCATTGGCCAGCAAAGAACCTGAGCAGGATCTACAACATTATTAGTGTTTTTCCAATTTGAAGCATCAGCATAAGCCTGAACTTCTTCAGTCGGAATATCACAGATGCAAATTGCTCTAAATACCTCATTAATACTCACAGCTTTAGAAGCCATAATGCTTGCAACTGTTGAATTATTTGCATATCCGGGAGCAATAATAAATCCTGGCACCACCCCAAACAGCGGGAATACATCTTCAACGAGCTCAAGTCCTTTCTTGACTTGTTTTTTGTCAATGTTGGAAATACCGCCAATAACATCATCGGTTGTTACTTTTGACGGGTCACACTTCTCAGCTGAAAAAGTCAACTCCTCTCCAACAGGACAGAGAAAATCTCCATCTTCGTTTTTCAAGGAGGTTATAACGAGATTTCCTTCATCATCAAAAGCTAATAAAAAATCTTCATCAACCTTCAATTCTTTCTCGGAAGCGCTTATCCGCACAGTATCCAAGAGAACTCCGGTTTCAGCAACGAGTACTGAACCAGTTCTTGAATCAAGAGTAACGGCTGATGTTTCAGCTGATGTTTTATGTTTTGATGGGTCTAAAACATTTACGATTAATGCAGGCCCTACTCCGAATAATTGAAACTGTGAATACATAAATTCTGAAATTGTGTATTCATATTTTTTCAGACCAGAAAGTTCATCCTTTTTCGGAGGAACATATCCGAAAGAAGCAAAAGCCTCAGCATAATTTTGAACATATTTAACCTGGTTTACATTGCCATCAGTCATGTTGACTGGAGCAGTACCAATGATTAAAGGTATCGCACTAGGGACTGACACGACCGGAATCATTCCGGTTGCAACTTCAGAACTGTGGACTCGATGCATATAAGCCATTATTGCTTACTCCTTAATAACTCTTTTATAAAAAACATTTAAGGGGTGACCTTTTTTTGTAATGTCAAGACGCGCTTGAGCTAATGCATCCGCATTAACAATAAGACCTGCAATTGCAGGCCTTTCTTTGATCATCTGTTTAACAAACGGCGGGGTAGCGCCGTTTTCAAATACTGAATATCGGTTTAGTCCAGGTAGTCGAGGACCAACATATACTTTTGCTTTAGCCATAAAGCGCCTTCCTTAATGATTTCTCATAGTCTCCACTCTTGCCATTAGGGAACATTGCCGGACGACAAATTGGAAAATCAAGAGACCACTTTGTCTTAATTTCCATTTGCCAATAGGGCCAGGGTTGGTCCTCTAACGTGTCCCATTTAATTTCAGGCATCAAATGAAACTTGTTAGCAAGAGCAGACTGCGTAAAGGGAAGAATTGAATTGCGAATAGCAGATACAACATTCAAAGCATCTCTGAATCCTGCAGAATCCTTAGCATAAGTTCCTACAAACATAGAAACATTAATCTCAAGAATCTGTTCATCAGTGGCAGATGAGGTAGCTCTCACAATCACAAACGGATAAGGATCTTCCGAATCTTCTTGTTTGACCGGAAGATAAGAATCAAATATCTTCAGAGAACGTAGTTTTCCATCATGCTCAATATCCGGGCCTCGAGTAGGAAGCACTATGTTTTTAAGTTCCTGCTGCAGAAATTCTCTTAAACGGTCGCATAAATCTAGTTCCATTATTTAATCCTTTTCAAAACACGGGAAACTTCATGTTTTAGTCGTTTCTCGAATGTTTCTTTAGCATCAGAAAGAACTGTATCAATCATGCGTTCATCGACCAAGCCTGGAACAGCCGGACCAAATACCGGTTCGATTGGATAGGAATCTTTGCCTTTACGCTTAAACGCAATTCCTTTGCTTACAAAACCTCGTTCGATTCGTTTAGTACTGCCCTTGCGTATTCCCAAACGAACCTCCTTGCGTTTTGCGCCGGTGGTATCCGACTGAGGTCTTAAAGAAAACTGATTAGCAAGAAGATTCGGACTTTTTACTTGGACTTGACCTTCTGTAATATCCGGCTTCTTGATAAGTTTCGTTGCAATAGTTTTCCGTATGACCTTTGTCTTCACTGTATATTTCTTTTGAATCTCTCTTCGAAGAGAGGTTTTGCCATGTGAGACTGTACGGCCCATAGCAGAAAACACCGCCTTCTGAAAACCGTCAGGAATCCCATCAAGAGCTCTTCTTGCTCTATCAAATGCATTCGAGCTCATTCGTTATTTTCCCGGGCTGATATAACCAGCATTCCCTGTTCAAACGAAACCGCGAGAACTCTGTGAAAGGAACCGTCAATTGAAAGAGTCTCATCAACTTCGGGAGTACGAATTTCTCCTTCTTTGACATAGATTTCAAGGGTACTTTCAAAAATACCGCGGTTCATGTTTTCTGTCCACGAAGCCTTATCGATGTGGCATTTGACATTTTTGGAACCGATCCGGTGCTTTTTTCCGAAATCTGCCAGAAATACATCGTGGATATCTTCGTCAAACATGCGATCCAGATCGTCCATTCTTAGCTCCTATTATTCTCCGGACACATCCTGTCCTTCTTGAACACCTGAATCTTCTTCTCCTGCCTGCGGAATAAATCCAATAGCAGGTGTCTTGATATTTGTAATACGAGCAAAAGATTCTGGATGTCTACATGCAACATCAATTGACTGCATGATTCTCAACTCAATACCGCCTCTACGGAAAGCGGATTCGCTAAATGCGTTAGGTGTAATTTCAACAAAACCCCACTCTCCAATGATTAAGTCAGACCAATTACCGAAGAAGAAATCACTTAGGTTCTTTGTATCTCCCAGGTCGTTTCTAACAAAATTAGATCTGTTTACTCTATAACCATTGAGTTCACCTGGAGCACTGTTTTTTCTGGCGTCAGCTACTTCTTTCCAAAGTGGACGGCCATTTTTATCGACCAACTGCTTAAGAGCTCCGACCGTTCTTGAATTAGCTAAATAAGCAAGAGCTCCGACATCGGCATTTGCACCGGCAATAACAGTTTCCATGTCAACAAGATCTGCAAATGTAATATCAGCACCCTGTTTATCGAGACTAAAGACGCCTTTCATATTAGCTAAACCGAGCGGTTCATTTTCCTTCCCAGAACCATACAATGCTGCAATATCGAGACCTTTTGCCATTGCCCAAGCAAGATCATCTCTAACAAGTGCTTCAACGTCAGGTGTTGACTGCATGAGCATCTTATATGTAATTGGAGCAAAAGCCGCAGCCGTTTTCATAGTGAGAGATACTTTACCGTAGGAAGGAGAAGTCTCTTTGGCCTCATCCTTTTCACCATCAATCCAGTAAACCTCGCTGGTACCGGTTTGTTTCGGAATATCAATGTCTCCTTTCAGACCAGTAAGGATTTTTGCTCCCATTTGAGAAATAGCCGCTCTTTCACGCAAAGCGCCAATAAGATCGTTTGCACGAAAATCCGTTGCAATAAGAGCTCCTGCCGCAACTGAGTCTACCCCTCTTGAAAATCTAAGCGAGGTCGGCATAAGAAAACCGGAAGACTCGTGGTTATAGCTTCTTGCCAAATATTCAGAAACCTCTTTTTCAAATCCTGCTTTAGACCAATCATTTTTAACTAATGCCCTAATCGCTCGAATAAGACTGTAATTCTTAAGCTCTTCGGCATCGATACCTGCATCACGTCGACATGCTGGTGCTGCAGCATGGAAACGAGATTGTTTCACAATATCAAGAACAGCTGCTCGGGCAGAATCGATTGAAGCACCAGTATTAATCAAATGATTACGCAAATTGTTGTCGACATCAAAATCTCTGCACATGGACTCAATCTCCGAGATTCTTTTGCGTTCGACAAGAATCGGGTCTTCGGGTTGAGAGTGCTGAGAAGACAATACGCTTCTTTCTGCTGGTTTAGGTGCAGAAATTTTTTCTTCAAGAGGTTTAGACATAGTTATTTCTCCAATAGATCTATAAACACCAACAGTAGGGTCTGCCGGCACAGTTACAAGTGAAATTTCCATTAGTTCCCAATCTCGGGCACGATAAAGAGGAGGTTCGTCAGCTTTCCTATCTGGTGATCTAACCTCTTCAAATTCGTAGACTTGATATCCAATTGAGCAATTGACTAAGACCTTGTCTCGGATAAGTTCGAGAGCCTTATCTCCTTCTTCGCTTTTTGCAAGACGAACAGTTGCATAGGTTCTTTCACCTTCCTGCTCAATACCTTCAACAACACCAATAATCTTGTCTCGGTCGTGATTAAAAAGGAGAGGCATAGATTTTTGTCTCTCCCCTTGCCTCATTGCTCCTGCAGTGTGGTCAAGAGTTTCTTTCCAGTCTCCAAAATAAGAATGGCGCTCTACTATTTCAGAGGAGCACACAGGAAAACGAATGATTCTTTCCGAATCCTGGTCTTGTTCCCTCATAGAAAAACCGCCAATATTGCAGCTTCTTTTCCCTATTCCATCAGGTTTCCTGATTCCATCAGGCATCTTTATCTCCTTTGTCTATATCCTCACCTTCTTTTCCTTCTGAGCCTTTTACTTTCTCATCAGAATCAGAGCCTTTGGATTCCGACTGTTTAGAGGCGAGAGAGACCTGACTGCTAGGCAGAGGAAACTTCAAACCAGCCTTTTTCAGCAGTTCTCTTTCTCGTACTTTTGTTGAAATGAAATCTTCTAAATCGGTACCGCTTCCGCTTTCAGCCAAAACATCACTAAGGGTTGTGAATCCGTTTTGAACGGCAAGTGCATAAGCTTGTACTTCTTTGGTTGGGTCAACCCAAGACCAACCACGCGGCATAAATCTCACAGACTGATACTTTTCTTTGTTTTGGAAATAATCCGTAATCTGAATCTCTCCGGACAAAACAGCCATATCAAGCCATTTTCTGTAAATAGGTGTCAGATAACTGCTGATAAGCCAACCTTGAATAACACGCCAACGGGAACGGTCATCCAAAAGTGAAAGTCTTGAGCTCGAATAATTCGATTGACTGTAATCGCGGCTTAAGGATTCGTAAGAAACTCCAACACCTGCCGCAACCTCGCGAATCATGTATCGCATAAACGGGTCAAGGCTAGCGTTTGGCCTTTGAGGAGCAAAACCGGAAAATGTCTCTCCAGGAAACAATCTCAAAAGAGTTCCAGCCCTATCAAGTAAAGAGCTTTCTCTATATCTTCTACTGGCAGCAGGTCCTCTATCTTCAACATCAGAACCCCACCCAAGACCAGTCTCGTTTGTGATAAAACCAACTACATTGGCACTGGCCCTTGCTGCCGCGACTTCGGAATCGTTATAAGTCTGAAGATCCCGTAAACGCCTCATAACAGCATGAAGCCAAGGGACACCTCGTGTTTGAGGCCATCGATTAACTACATAAAGATGAAAAATCTCATCAGCTAAAACTCGGTGGTATTCAGGGCCATTCCATCCAGAATAAAAAACATCTCCCGGATGATCTTTGTAAAGCCAATAGGCTTTTGGTCTCTGCCATTGGTCAACTTCAATACCCATGCGGCAAAGATTATTTCCTCCGACATTAATTCGAGAATCGTTGTTAACCAAATAATCAGGTTCGATAAGCTCTAATGAGAAAGGTATTCGACTTTCTCCAAATGGCTTTTTGACTACTCGAATCAAAAATTCTCCGTCAGAAAAGACCCCTCCCATTGCTAAACGCAATAGAGCAGTCATATTCAATCGACCAGAAACTTCGCAGCTGCCCTTTTCACACCATCGTGACCACGCATTTTCGATTTTGTCGTTAAGCGAATCATCCAAAACCCCGTCATTACCGGCAACAGTTGCTTGCATCCTAATACCATTGCCTACGACATTATCTACAACGATTGACTGAGCATTCGCTGCATATGGATTGTCTCTGATGAGCTGGCGAGAACGATTCCTTAACTCTGTTAAGCTCTGAAAAATCTCGGCATCACTGCTTGTAGAACTAGGCAACCAATCGCTGGTAAAACGGTCAGTTATTGCACCTTGATACTTACGCTGCCCAAAAATTCCCGAGATAACCCGGCTTAAAAATGATTTTTTCTTAGTCATTACGGAACCTCACGAGCGAAACGCGAGGATCGAGCCCATAGCGTGCTGCTCTTTCCTGCATGACTTGGAACTCCCAATACTCAACGAGCTTTTGAAGTTCTCCAACATCTCTAAACTGGAGCTGTCTTGTACCGATTGTGTAACTTTTGACCCTTCCGTTCGTTTCGGTAAAACGCTGTAAGGCTTTCTTTGCTTGGGCTAAAGCCTTTTCTGCCTCTGTTCTCGGGTCAAAATCTTTAGATGTCGGAGAAGCCATCACAGAAATCGAAGAACCTAGAACCATCGTTTTCGAATAGCAAATCTCCGAATTGGCAAAAATACAAACAATGTATCCAATACCAGGCGAAAGCTTTTCACTTTCATCGCTTCCTAAGGTTAAATCCAGCCCTTCTTTAATCGGTTTAGCGATAAGTTTTGCTTGTTCTTCTCCAACCTTTAGGAAAGCCTGAATTTTTACCTCTTTAGGGATTTTTTGCCAGCGGATATCCGCATGCTCTATCCAGGAAGCAGAATCTCCCTGGAAGATCCTTGTTGGACCGATTAACATAAGTAATTCCCAAAGAAAAAGGACCTTGCGGTCCCTCAAATGTTTCAATTAATCTTTAATTTCAGTTTTTAGTCCATCCAGATGCATGAGTTCCTGCGAATGGGTCAGTCTGCTCCTCTACATCCTGAGCAACTATCAGCTCTTCTTGCTGACCTGTCTCCTCTTCTTTCGTGTTTTCAGCTTCCATCTGGCTAAATAAATCTCCTTGAATTTGCTCATTTAGGATTTTTTTCCACCCCTCGTGAGACTTCAAATGGAGTTTTAAACTTCTAGCTGCATGTAACGCATAAACCTCGCAGTCCAAAGCTTCATTACGGCACCCTGACTTCTTCTGCCAAACCCGTTTAAAACCTCCACGGGTAGGAACTTTAACTTCAGACGTTAACTGTTCGTAATAATCAGCCCTTACAGCGGAATAGTTATGCATTCGCCCTGGTCCGTTGCCTTCAAGTTTTATTCTGCCTCCGGCACCCTCGAAACCAAGAATTAAGTCTTTTGCACGATTAACTCCGACTATGTACGGCTTTAATCCATACCGAGAGGCTTTGTTTTGGTGATTTACATCGACACTTGGCTTAGGAGTTGTGAAAATTTCTCTTGCATCTGTCTGGCTTGAAGCACCTTTAATCGCCATGTAATGATGTTGTTTGTGCCGCCGGACATATGAATACACAGCATCATTAGTTCGACCGTCAGAAGAGTCGATAGAAACCGCCTTTACAGTAAGCTTTGCGCCGCTTTTTGTTCTAACAGTACGTTCAAATAAAGCGTCAAGGTCTTTCCATATTTCAGGCTGCATAGTATTTCCGGGAATCTCTCCCCAGTAAACAAGCCATGACTCTTCATCCTGCCCCCATGCGCGAATAACGACCGCCAGACGGTCGTGCTGAACGTCAACTCCTGCAGTAAGAATCACTCCATCCACAGGAACGGTAAACTCAGCATAATCAATAGCTCTTTCAGAAAGAGCTTCGGCATCCGGTAGGTCACTGGCATACTCGTATGCCCTTCCAAGCTGAGAGTTGTAAAAAGCACGCATTGCCGAATCGTCCCCGGTCTGCATTTTTGCATTTGCACGCAGATACTTTTCTACGATGATGCGCATCGTAGAACCAGGGAATGGACTATAAATTTCGTTAATGTAAAAACCGGCTGTATCGGTAAAAGGGGCTGTTGCTCTCCACTCTCCCTTCCGAACAGCAGCGTTTTTTTGAGCTTCTGTCCACTGTTCGTGACAGTGCGGACACTCATATCGAACACTGGAGAGGTCAGCATTTCCGAAAACTTCATGCCTCACACACTCGGTTTCTTTCCATTTAACATTTTCCCAAAGCAACTCTTGGAAAACTCCGCAACTCGGACAAGGAACAAAAAATTTTCGTTTGTCACTAGCATTGTAGGCGGCATCAATTCTGCTAACGCCAGCAACCGTTGGTGTGCCGCCAAAAATCACCTTACGGCGATGGAATGTTTTAGTTCTTTCCTCAAGAAGTGCAATAGTATCGCCCTGGTCTGAAATATTCTCATTACAGTCATCAGGTTCTTCGATTGCAACTACCATCGCGGGAGTTGACTTCACACTCGCCGCAGAATTTGAACCAACAAGTTTCAAAAATCCACCCGGGAATCCCTTGAAATCCCACTGATTTGACTTATCTCGCTTCGAATAAATTGGTATTTTCTCAACTAATCTAGGCGTTACCTCAATCATTGGAGTTAGTTTTTCATTTGAAAATTGCCTAGCTGCACCCTCTTTAGCAAACATTACGATCATCGGGCATGGGTCGATATCAATTCTTTTTCCCAAATAGTTGAGAATTACACCATCAGTCCAGCCAACTTGAGCACTTTTTAAGGCAACAACTCGATGAATTTTAGGGTCATCCAGTGCTTCGTGCATGCCGTTAATCCAGGGCGTAAACGCTGCACTGTACCTACCAGGCAACGCCGTACTTTTCGCACTCATAAAACGGTACTTTTCAGCCCAAGCGGTTGTCCCAAGTTTTTCTCGAGGACGAAATACTTTAGCTGACTCTCTCAAGACCTCTGCAAGCGTTCTCGACGCTATTTCTGAGCGTGTCAATGATTCGTTCCGTGATGTATTCATTCAAAAAATCCATGTCTACATCGATGCCGAACTGAGCATCGAGAATTGGCTTAACTCTTGAAATCTCACTTTTCACACCTGCAGCCATACTCTGGCACATCTCGTTAAGAACATCTTTTGCCGGCTGTTTTTCAATGATGTTTCCAAGCTCTTTTTCAACTTTTAACTCAATAAGTTTTGATTCAAGCAGCTCTTTTCTTGCGCGAGACTCGCTTAAATCCTGGTCACGTCCGGCTGCCTCTTCACGCAACCGCGTGATGTACATTTCTCTCCACTGGTCAAGTGACCAATTGCTGCAATCCTTCCAATTCAAGCCAAACTTCTGAACAATCAACGCAAAGGAAGGTCTTGCTAGAAATAAATGATCAGCCACCTCTTGTTGTGTCAATTTTTTGGTTTCATTTGCTGGCATATTCAATTAAATCAGGATGTTGCCCCCTTAGAAGGGGCTTGAGTGTAGAAAATTTTCGGGGGTTCCGACCCCGCATGCTCTGACCCTTGGGAAGGACCCATGAGAACAGTTGGCCTGATTGATTGGCTCAATCAGGAAAGCCTATCGTCAGTAAACAGCATTAGTTAAAATGAAGTCAAAGACGAACACCTCTAATCGTCAATAAGTGGCCAAAGGAACAACAATGCAAAAATCCACAGTCCAAACCAGTCACCAAGATCCATCTCAGAACTCCTTTGATGTGACAATATTTTTATTAAATAAAGCCTCGGAAGAATATCAACGTGTCACCATCGATATGTACGGTCAACAAATGGCTAATATCAAAACATATCTCTGGACCGCTAATCTGATACTAACTGGAGCAATTTTTATTTTGTTTCAGTTCAAAGGAAGTTGGAATAACCCAGACGTAAGCATTGTTGCTTTAGGATTATTCATCACTGTTATATGTTGCCTAATAGCCATCCCGCTAATTCTTTCTTGTTTATTGTGCAGTTTTATAAGGCCAATTGTTGGCTACCCTCTTTGGGAAAACTGGCACAAAGATTTAAATAGACACTTAAAAGATAAAACTCAAACTGATTCTGAATTTTTGCAGACTCTACTAGAAAGATATGACGAAGCCATTGAAGCTAACCGTAAGAACATAGTCTCTAACGGAAACAAACTATCTCTCAGTAATAAATTTCTAATAGTAGGAATTGGCATGGCTTTACTTTCACTTTTGTTTCTTGTCCCATGTTTAATCAAAGGAGGAATATGACGGAAAATAAAAATCCAACGCCCCCAACTCCACCTCGTGATAGCGGCGGAAAGCGGGATTATGGTATCCCAATCAAAACCAGATAAAAACCGTAAAAAACTCCTGTACAGCTGCAACTGTGTAGGAGTTATTTTTTTTCACCGCGTGAAGAAGAATTACCCGACTTTCTACTTCCGTAAAGCTCTGAATTACAGATTTTCTTACTGCGACTTATTGAGCCGTCGTTGCAAAGAAATTTTCCATTCACGCATCTTTGAACACCACCTTTAGAGCCTGAGCACGGCTCTCTTCCCTTAGCTTGTATTTGACTAGCCAACATAGCAGCAAGAAATACTAATAAAACCGAAACTATTCGCCTCTTCATTTTATATTCCTGTTTGTTTAAGCCTTGCAAATTCACAACTCAGAATACGCTAAAAGTCGCCGTTATTAAACGATTTCGATATTACTTAAGGGAGGATATTTAGAAAAGATTAAATGCGTTTGTAGAGCCTTTAATGCACTCACTGCCAAATTTTATGAAAATATAGCACTTTTTTTGAAAAAAAGTGCACTTAGTATTTTCCCTCATCTATTTTCTCCCTTATTAAAAATCTCCTCTAACGCCTCACAAATAGACCTATCCGCATCGCACAAATGGTTAATTAGAGCCCTCCGGCTGATTCCTAGTTGCGTTGAAGCTACAACTAAACCTGTCAATGTTTTTTGCCCATAAACGACATACACCGCCTTTTTCTGACTTTCTTCTAAACGGTTAATAATCCTGTCAACCTTAAACATCAAAAAGTCGACTCTGTGAGCATTGATTAAATCGTTTCGAGCTCTTGATGTATCAACCACATCATTCTCAATACAAAGCGGTGAATGCAAAGAAGCTACTGAAAAATTTCTCCATTTATGCCACCTCCTTAGCAACTTAATAATTCTTGGGATTCTGCTCATTTGACTCTTCATTCTCTTCATTAAACTTATCGGACACCGTGGACACCATCAGGACACCAAAGCGGACACCATTATTTTTTAATAACTCTTTGAAAATTATTCTTTTTTTTATTTTCGGACACTAAGACACCGTATATAAGTCTTATCGTGCGCGAGAGATTACTTATCTCGTTATTTATTTGCTCACACGCGCGCACGCACATAAGGATTTGCTTATATGGTGTCCTCACTGTCCGCAATGACAGAATATCCTTAATTTTCAAAAAATTATGAAAAACTTGCATGGTGTCCAAATGGTGTCCAAATGGTGTCCAAATGGTGTCCATAGTGTCCTGAAATGACGACTAAAAGGCACAAAAACACCTCTGTCCCATAGATTTTGACTAAATTGGCCACGAACGTAACCGCTGCGCAAAGTCATAGCGCCTCCATCCTTCTATACATTCTCTTTCTTGCTTCTTCAACAGAAAGCTGAAACTTCTTTATTTGTGAATTAAATTCGTACTTATTGCCTGGATATGGCTCAGTACAGCCTGCTGGCTGTGTAGGTATGTAATAAGTTAATTTGGCTTTTTTAGTCTGTCTGGGCACTCCTGTTCCATCATCATTGTCATAAAACTCCAATTCGCACCTTCCTGAGCGATAAGACTCTTTCATCTTTGTCAGGAATGTTTTCTTGTTGATTTTGTATGTTTCATTAGCTGACCGGCACCACAGCAAAAACGCATCAAAGATGTGATTTGCAATGACAGGCCCGTAAGGAAAAGGAGTTTCTCCCAAAGCCCATTCTTCAAGGAAACGGGCAATAGGATTGCCTCCTAAAAGCTTCAACTCCTTATGAGCCTCAGTTTCAATCGGCAATGTACTTTCATGGAAATCTCCTAAATCAACATTTAGCAGATAGTGATAAAGCCCAGCAATTCCTCCATTGTTTTTCTGCTTCCAAAGTGCGTGGAAATACTCCGGCGTAGATTCTTCATTGAATTTAACGCACATGTATCGGCGGTCATACCTATCCAGTTCGATAGGCTTATCCTCATTTGATAGAAATACAAAGTTAGTTTTGTTTACTTCGTACCGGAGAGGAAGCCCCTTTTCGTTGATGATATGTTCCGCATTCGTTACTAGGTTTTTAAGACTGCCCTTAAGATGCTTTCTGTCTTGACTTGAAATAACTTCGTCAGCAAGGACAAAGAGTCTCCGGGAAATCCAACCATTAAAATCTCCGGACATTCCTGACTGATTAATGAAGCAACCATAGTCACCATAAATTTGCTTGATTGCATCAAAGAAAACACTCTTGCCGGTACCTTCCCGCTCACCGTAAATAAGTAGAGCTGTAAGCATTTTGGCACCAGGGTGTTGCAACGGATAAGCCAGCCAACGCAGCACCCACGTAAACACCTCTTTATTATGGCCACACACCTTCTTCAAGTGTTCAATTAATAAGGTGCAATCAGCATTCGGGTCCGGCTTAATATCCCAACCCTTAAATGTAGTAATTTCGCCAGGTTTAACCTTCTTCGGATCCGGCTCAAAAACTAACTGTTCCGGTTGTATTAGGCGTCTGTTTTTGTATTCATTTTGAAGCCAGGCAGAGATAATTTTTGTAGGTACTGACTTGATATTGCTGATTTTAACGACCCGGTTATGCTCAACATCCCAACAGGTATCTGTACTGTCGATGTAGACAAATCTCTCTCCTAGGGATTTGATAAAAGCCGAGTTAATTGAACTTTCTTCTTTTGAAGAAGTTTTCTTATTTGATTGCTTTTCCGGCTCAAGCGTTTTCCAATCTGCAAGCTGTTTAGCAACAACCTCAATGCCTTCTTCAGAAGCTAAATCATTGAAGTCTGTTCCGTCTGTATCTTTATTTGAAAACTGAGGAATAACAATGACAGCTTTAAATCTCGAAGCTGCAATTTTGGCATAGGCAACCTCGGTATTTTTGAGAGTTCTTTTGTTTGCCTTCGGCTGACCAGGACGCTTGCAGGTATAAACAATGCATGGGACTCCATCCTCTTTTCCCCAAAATGCTTTTAATTCATACTGACCTTCAGTCGTATTAGCGTATTGAACATGTGCCTCTTTGGAAGAACCAATTTCCAGCTCGATGCCGAATTTTTCTTTGACTTCGGCTAATAAGTTTTTCTTATAGTGAGCATCATTGTCAGCACAAATCACAACTTTGGCGGAAGGGAACCGCTTACGCAAGCCCTCAACCACTGGCAAAATATTCCCTGCATCGAAGGCCACGATTACTGGCTCTTTGACTGCTTCATAAATCGAACAGCCGGTAGCCCAACCCTCACAGACAAAGATGACTTCAGGCTCTTCAGTAAGTTTTCCTAAAGGAGCATAAGAGCCTTTCTTATCTGTTCCTTTTAAGAAAAGTTTAGTTATTTCAAGTTCACCTTCAGATGTAGCCTGTTGGAAAATTGTCTGGAGACCTTTGAGTTGTTTGTCGCGGTATACCGGAATAAGAATCTGCTCTCTAAGCTGTTTTGCTCCTACCGGGACAATTTTCTTTTTAATGACATAAGGATGGCTTGCAGAAACGGCTGGATTTCCAGCTTTCCACATTTTTTCGGCTTTCTCAGAGGCTTCTTTGCGTTTATTTTCGATAGCCTCATTGACAATTCTATTGTCTTCCTCTCTACGAGAATCTATCTCTTTCCATTCTTCGACAGTCCACCCTGCTCTCTTATGCTCGATTTTGTACTGTTCGCCGGCGATACCAAAAATGCCGAAGTAATAGCTCTTTCCCGAAGTTAGAAAGTGTTCCCAAATGCCGAAATATGCATCTTTGTTTTTCTTCCAACTTGAATTTACCGGCTTAAACCGTTTCCAGTTTTCAGCATTGGCACACAGCTGCTCACCCATGGGAAGAAATATCCCATGTTCAGCCATCTGCTGTTCTATCTCTTGAAAAGACCTTGCCATATCGACCTCTTTTAGACCCGAATATCGTTAAAAATGGAGCAGACACTTTCGCGAGGCGGGTCTTACCTCTGTCGTTGCAATCGATGAAAGTATCTGCATAAAACTTGTTTTAAAACGGTAAAGGAAGGCCTGTCCAATGGATTAACCATATCCCCGCATAAACTGGCACAGCCATCATTGCCGCCAGCACTACTAAAGCCAATACCGAAAAAAACATCCCTATTGCAGTTGCAACCAAAGAGATGGATGCTTTTCTCAAGCTTTCCTTGGAAAATGTACGTAACCAGGTCATATATTGCTTCCTTGTAATAATTCAATTGATAGCTCCTCTCGAGATGTGAGAAAATTTTTAATTGGAGTCAAAAATTTCTAATCTGAAAGGAGCTGTCAATTGAAAGAAAAATTGGCTAATGAACTTTTCAAAAACTATTTCCCTTATCGTTGGAATCCAAATCCAAAATGGCTGAAGACAAATGAAACCTGCTTTTTCCTGATTCCAAAAGGCGAACAAAGCAGAAGTTATGCCTTGCTGCAAGACCTTAGAGAGGACATTCACAACGGCATTGGGTATACGAAATACACTTTCCGTCTTTACGACGGAGATTTGGGTTCCACCTTTCAGCTGGCCGCTTCTTGCCCCTTGTATAAAGTGGAAGAAACAGATCCCTATGTCGATCGAACGTGGGAGGGACTCGATTCGCGAACAGGGACCATCACATTCTTTCCCTGGAAATTGGGAGAGCAGTTGCAGAACCCACAGGTCAGCCAAATCGGGGTTGAGATATTTGAGGAGAAAGAAATTCAGACAACTGATATTTCCTTTGCGGTCAAAACTCAAGACATACCTTTTGTTTTGAAAGTCCTCAACCAGGGGAAGGGAGGTAAAAGGCGTATTTTCACCCTCGACATGAAGGCATAAAAACAATTCTTTTTCTTTTGTTTCCCGGATATATTCCCTTATCCGTTTAACCTTTCCCCATTCATGGGCCTTATCGTTCAGGTAAGGCCCTTTTTCCAACCAAGGGGAATAGCGTACTTCAACTGGCCAATTTTCCATCAAAAGTCTCCCTGCAAAACTAACAAACCCAGAACAAAAAGAAGAGAAACAACAATCACAACAGCGGACGGGAATTTTCTTTCCGGACGCTGCAGTCTTTTAGCGTCCATCTCCTGCAGCTTTTTTTGAAAACGTCTGCTAGCAACCGCTCTTTCTTCTTCTGTCATTTTCTCTTCCAACTCATGCCGTAGTCCACGGCTTTGTACCGGCGTTCTCCGGCAAGTTTTCCGCCTTCTGCCGTACTTATTAAATTTTTGACTCACTTTGCCGT
Source organism: Turicimonas sp. TL08 (assembly GCF_054660695.1). Lineage (NCBI taxonomy): Bacteria > Pseudomonadati > Pseudomonadota > Betaproteobacteria > Burkholderiales > Sutterellaceae > Turicimonas > Turicimonas sp. TL08. The sequence goes on along the minus strand of NZ_BAAGDP010000025.1, from coordinate 13,263 downwards.
CTCCTGCCGTAACAACGCCGTATCAACGCCGTAGCTTTCCAAACTGTCTACGGCTAAATTTGCTTTATCTTTCTTTCGGAGACTGCTCATGACTTGCTTTCTTGCCCAACGGTCCATTACCCTGCAGACAATCGAATTCTTAGAAGCATCAGAATCGACTCCTACCTTCCAATTCAAAACTTGTATAGTTAGGTCAGTTAGAAGCACTCTTGCTTCGTTCGTTCCTTTGTCTCTCATGTTCAATAAGCTCCCTGGCTTCATCTGGGGTTATCTTGTTCAAACGCAATGCGGCACCAATTACACGGTCTAATTGGTAAACGGTTAGATTCGAAGGCCAATAACAAATCGCACTGCGACGTACTCCTACAGCACGTCCTAACGCAGCTCCAGAACCAAAAATTGAAATCGCTTTTTCTTTTTTCATTTTTATATGTTAAGCTAATTGAGCATAAATAATCAAGTTGTTTGGTAAATCATTTGAACATTTATGTTCTTAAACTTGAATCATGAATACAATTGCTGAAAGATTACTTTTTGCTCTCGAGTTGAGGGATATAAATCAAAATGCACTAGCTCTGAAGATGGGAGTTAGTCGTTCTGCTATCTCACAAATTTGTACAGGAAAAACCAAAAACATAAGCGCAGAACTTGCTACAAGAATCTGTAAGTATCTAAAAATAAATCCTTTTTGGTTGATTTTAGGTGAAGGAAAACCTGAAATTGATTCTTCTGACGATATTTCACCTATGAGTAAGGACTTGGTTGAATTAGTCTCCTCTCTTCCCGAAGCTAAACAAAAACTAAGCATCGGTATTATCAAGCAAATTACAGAAGATATTTAACTTTAATGTTCAATTAGCTTTACATTTCACAAAAAGTTAAGTATATTGAGCGCATCTCAACTGGAGGTGCGTATGCAAAATTCAGCACAATTTACAAGTTTCATATTCTTTTCAAAGCTTGAGTCTTTCAACTTTTGTCTCTCTGTTCGCCAGATGCTCGACGTCGTTGATGACTCTATGTTCTGTTATTTAAGCTCTATTAGAAGCTGCTTAAATCTCATTGAAGCACCGGAACACAAAATCTCACTCGATAACTGCATAAGTCTTTCAGCCCTTTTGGGTGCAATGGTCGTTTTCTCAAAAGACGGTCGTTCAGCCAGAGCTTCTTACGAAAGCGCTATTCAAATTTTGTCGAAGAAAATTTCGGAGAGTTAAGCATGAAAAAGCGTAAAAAGAAAGTCTCCACCACCCCTTCTAGAAAGCAGTTAAGAAAATTCATTAACCTTTCTGCACGGTTGAGAGAACTGGAAGAAAAACCAAACCATCTGAATACATTAGTCAGTCAACCTGTATTAAAGGAGATTTGGAGAGCGGCGCTTATAAAAAGTTCTAGCGGTTCTATCAAAAAGAAAGAATTTCTTTCTTTTCTACTAGAGACTCTTTGGAGCATCCAATTACTTGGTCGCCCCGAAGAGATGTCTAGGATAGGAAGATTTTTACATTATGTCTAGCTCTCGAGCAGAGCATTGTAGAAAGCGACAAGATAGGCAGCATCGGCTTTAGCCAGAGGCTCAATGTCAGTGACGATCGTCCTCTTGATAATTTGTTCCTTAGAAATCTGCCAATTGGGATTTTTCAACTGCTCAAGCATTTTTACATGAACCTCTCTGCCAAAAGGAAGTGTTACAGCTCCAGCCTGTAGAGCATTGCAAAGAATTTGAAATGCCTGATCTGGCGCAAATGTTTTAGATTTTTTATCCATATTTTCCTCCATAGATTAATTGAGATATGAACAACCTAATTATCTAACGGAGGTGACAGCCGGGAAAGACCGGCACCAATTACATAAGGTTAGACATGTACAAACTCACAAAAGATTTCAAAAGAGGACTGGCCAACTTCATATCTAAACACAACCTAGAGTTAACAGAGGAACGTAGAAAAAAAACTCCTGGACAGAACTATTGAACAACTTGAGAACAAAGCCAATCCAGAACTCAACAAACCCTCTGACTGCGAAACGCTTTTAATCCCGCCGGTCAAGAATTCAAAAGACTGGACGCTTGGATATTCGATTTCTCTACCTTGGGGAAAAGGCGAGTCAATCACCCTTGTTGCCTATCTCGAAAAAAACTTTGAAAAAGTTGGATAAATCTACCTGGAGAAGATAAATGAGTTTTAAACAAACAGCTAAATGGCCACAACCAGACAATGCCTTTCTCGACATGGTCAAAAAGGCACAAAGTGTAAAAAAAGACACTGCCAAGATAGTGAACCTTCCTCCGGAAACAAAGCTTATTGAGTTATTGGGCGGCACCAAAGTTGATATTGCTCTAACAGATATGGAACCTTTTGTAATCCTTCACTTTATTAATGCTAGAGAGGAAAAGTTTGCCTTCATAGCCTCAATACCAGAACTAGCAGAACTCGGTTCCCTTTGTGTGCAGTTAATCAGAGGTTTAAAGGAGGACAAACACCATAGTCGCCCTCAATAAAGTTAGCAATCTAGGTTTGAGCCGGATATCTACGTAACTACAGCAGGATTCAAAATTAAATGACAACAATGAAACCGAATTTTAATAACCAATGGCCGTACCTTAGTCATGAAGAGGAAGTTCTTCTCAAACATATAGAGAAATTCAAAACCAATGTTTTTAAAGCACTTGAACTTCCTGCAGAAACAAAACTCATCGAAGTCGTAGACGGCAATATCGTTGAGCTAAAAGAGCCAAAGAAAATGAATTTGGCAGTGTTTCACTTTTTCAACTCAAATGGTGAAAGATTTGCTCTGCTTACTAACACAGAACAACTTCAAATGATCATTGGTCTTTTCTCAAAAGCCCCAAATGAAATGAATAACGAAAAAGAAAAAGAGAATTTCGAAAGAAATAAGAAAAATGACAAAGTTACGACTTACTAAAAGATACAGGGATGCACTTAGACACTTTCTGCTTCCTCGCTACAAGCATTACGAGCAGGAGCGTATGAAAGAAGACTACCGGAAAATTATCTGGCTGCTGGAAGACTCCGCCAACAATCCGGAATACAACGTTCCTGTCGGATTCTCTTCAGACCACACGCAAGAACCGATGCAATTGGAAAGAACTGTTCATTGTGCAAGACATGTCAACGGAACTTTTCTCGTTCAATTTTCTGCGTCTCTAAGCAAAGACTTTGCAAAACCTGCCGGAGAAACCAATGTCAAGAATTAAGAAAAAACGGGACAAGCCGTATCGTCCTCACCCAGTCAGAATATCCGGATGGTCGACAGAAAGAATTAAACACATCGAGAAACAGCTGGATACTGCCAATCTCTTAGTTGAATTGACCTTACCTGCAGGGAAGCTCTCAGAAAACGATTTTGATTTGGTTGAGGATACTGTCAACTGGGGAATAGCGATTATTTTCAAACGTTACAAAAATCTTGATCAAACAGAGCTAAACCAGGGCGAACCACTGATAAGAGCGGCAAGAGAAGTTCTTAATGCAATTTATGACAGAAAATCCGAAGGCAAAACTCAAGGATTCGTTGCAACTGGCGACGAGCTGAAAGTTCTTAGCGATACCTTTGCAATGATTGTTCCAATGATTAAAGAAGCATTGAAACTTGGACCTAAAACGGCACTTCAAGAGTACGCATGGTCATGCAAGAGAGCCGTCACCAACGCTCAGAAAGCAAAGGAAGAGAAGAATCTATGAAACGAAAGCCATTTAAATCTAGGGAAGCTTTGGATAATGCCATACTCGCAGCGATTAAGGAGTTATCTTCAACCAAGAAGCCATTTCGTGAGATTTCATTGGATGGAGGAACAAGCATCAGTATCAGAGTCGGTCAAAAAAGATATTTGACAGCAAGATGCGCACCTAAAAGAAAATACTTTTATATTGGACATTTTTATTCCGAAGAGCTCGACACCTACCCGGGGCTAACTTTGCCTTTGCCCAAAAATAATCCTATTAATTACGATGACCTTATTCAAATTGGAAATCTCCTTAAGAAATTAAAAACCAGAGATCTACGTAACCTAATCGGTACACCCCAAGATCCTTTGACCGCTCAAAAGATAGAAGAAGTTCTCAATCATAAAAAAATATCAAGTCCCAAAATTCCGACTAAAACAGATAGACCCGCGCCTCTACAAACATCCTCAACGATTGATGACGAAGAATTTGAATTAGAAAAACAGTTAATCGCTCTAGATAGAAAAGAAGTGGAGTTGAAATTAGCACCTTTGCGGAAAAAGAAACAATCTTAATAGGAGCACAAGCATGAACGAAAACACAAATCAACATCTACCTGAACCGGTAAGAATCAAGGTTAAAGAAGTTGCCGCTATTCTCAATATTGGTGTCTCAACCGTATGGCTTTATTCAAAGATTCTTCCGGATTTTCCTAAACGGATTAAAGAACGAGGAAGAGTGTTCTGGATACGAGATGAAGTAATTGCATACGGTAAAAACCAATGTTCTTTTCAATAGCATCACAATCTCGAGGCTGCAACCCGCAGCCTTTTTGTTATTTAACTTTTGAGAAACAGAAGTTAGCCCAATCGTCAAAAATTACTCTCATATCCTCAAGGGGATAACCTCGCATATAGGCCCCTCCATACTTGGGAGAATAGTGATCCAGGCAGGCCTCAACTAACCACTGTTCGTAGGCGGCATGGTTAAAAAGACGGGCATTAAGAGCCCAGGTTTCAAAACTCGCTCTTGCAAGTCCATGAGGTACAGCAATACGGTTCACGCCTTTGTTGTCATACTCATTGGGGTCTATCCAGCCAAGCCTACCTGCTGCAGTTTCAGCAGAACTCATTCTTCTAAGATGATTTCTTAAAGAAGTTTCGGTAATTGGATAGTTGCTCACGCCTGCATAGTCTCTAAAAATGTAATCGGGAAGAACACTTATAACCGGCATACGAGGCATAGAACGCAGCAGGTCCATTAGCTGGGGACTAAGCGGAGTTTGACGGTCAAAGTTCAATCCTTTGATTTTCATCTCTGAACGCGGAATAGTAAAAACCGCTTTCTCAATGTCAATCTGATCCCAATGAGCGCCTAAGCCGTTACCGAGTCTTGAAGCCGTCAAAATACAAAATTGCAGTGCTCGTGAAGCACAACATTTACTCTGTACTAGCTTTGCGAAAAAGTCAGGAATTCTCTCCGGAGGAAGATGAGGATGATGTGTTGCTGGCGGTCTTTGACTGCTGTGGGGAAGCAAATGAGACAAAGGTCCTCTCATATCTGCAGGGTTCTGCATTGGTGCAATTTTCTCAACAGCAACGCCCCAGTCAATCGAACGTTTAATCTCTCCTAAAAGTTTTACCGGAATGGATCTCATAGCTATCCACTTATCAGAAAAAGCTTTGGCCAACATGTGGGGTGTTAAATCTCTTACCGGACAATCGGCAACCTCTGCAGTCAGATGGTTCTTGATCCAACCCTCTGCTTTAGACTTATGCGACTGACGCCCCTCATTGCTCCACCGGCCTCTTGCTGTTTCAGTTTCAATATAAGCATGGAGCAATTCAGAAACTGTAATTTCATTGTGGAACTTTTCCTTTTTCAGTTCTCTTTTACGTTCAGCTGCAGGGTCTATTCCTTTCTGTATCTTTTCTCTCCACTCTGCAGCTAAAGAACGAGCTTCGGCAAGTGACATTTTGTCAAAACTGCCTAAGCTAAAAACTTTGGATTTTCCATCCACAGAGATTTTAAGAATATAGGTTTTGGTAACACCGTGCTTTCCCGGTTGGACTCTTAGTACCAGTCCTGGCACACCACCGAGAGTCGTTGTTTTTTCCAACAATGACACTTGTCTGCTGTTTAGAGTAGGAACATATCTGCCAGACATACAACCCTCCCGGAATCTCAATCTTGTTGGGTTTAATTGTATCTGAGAATTGTATCTGAGGGACTACTACGCGAAATTCTCACTTCACCCCCTGAATTTAATTGTATCTCAGATACAATTAGACGATATTCAAAGCTAGAAAGCTATAGAAGAGTTTAGAAGATTCTAGAAGATTAAACACTAGCAGAAAGCCGACCGAGTGGGACTCTTTACGAATTTTTTAGAATAATCTAGAAGGTCTTAGAATGTTTTAGAAAGTCTTAGAAGATTAAAGATGGGGTACGAGATGGGACTCGAACCCACGACGACAGGAATCACAATCCTGGACTCTACCAACTGAGCTACTCGTACCACTAAAATCCTGACTGGCCTGCCCGACAGGATTCGAACCTGTGACCACCGGCTTAGAAGGCCGATGCTCTATCCAGCTGAGCTACGGGCAGTTAGTGCTGGTCGGGGTGGAGAGATTCGAACTCCCGACATCTTGCTCCCAAAGCAAGCGCGCTACCAGACTACGCTACACCCCGTCAAGGAGACAGAACTATACAACACATTTATTGGTTTGCCAAGTCCCTCTCCAAAAAATTTTTTATTTATTACAAATTCACACAATCTTCTCGACGCGATCCTTCGGCAAAATAATCTGAAAGTCAGAGCCCTTTCCTAACTCAGAAAGGATTTTCAATCTTGCCTGATGACGGAAAAGAACGTGCTTAACAATCGCTAAGCCAAGACCGGTGCCTCCTGTTTCCCGGCTGCGTGATTTATCGACTCGATAAAATCTTTCAGTAACACGGGGAATAGCGTCCGCAGCAATACCGATTCCATTGTCCTTAACGGAAATCACTAAACCTTCATCATTAAAGAACGACGAGACAACAATGGAGCCCCCTTGCGGCGTGTATCGAACGGCGTTACTGACAAGGTTGGTGACCGCACTCTTCATTTCAATAATATCGCCGAGGATATTCACCTTTTCAATATGGTCTACCACAATAGAGTGGTGCCCCTGAGAAATGAAACGGCCGTCAACGGCGGCATCCGTAAGGAGAGCCGTCAAATCAATTGGTTCTTTAGCAGCCGGCGCGGAATCTCTTTCTAGACGAGACAGGGTCAGCAAATCGTTAACCAATGCGCCCATTCTCTCAACTTGTTCATACATCAACTCCAGATGCTTAAGCTGTTGAGAATTTAAGGGCCAGTCCTCTGCCAACTCCAAAAAACCTTTAATCACGGTCAGAGGAGTACGAAGTTCGTGAGAAACGTTAGCCACAAAGTCTCTTCGGAAGTCTTCCGAACGCTTTTGTTCCGTAACATCTCGAGTCACCAAGATTCTGTACTTGCTTCCGGCGGAAATGACTCTGATTTCAATAATGCGCCCTTCCAGCGTAATTGTTTGAAGAGTATCGTCTCCGCTTGTTACCTTATTCAGAAAGTCCCCGTCAGGATAGCAGGTGTGGATTTTCTTACCGATGTCGGCAACTGCATCCAACTGCAGGTCTCTTTCTGCCATAGGATTGAGCCACTGAATCTCCCAATCCTGAGACATCAGAACAACCCCGTCCGGAAGAGCGCGGAGAGTCTGTTTGAATCTCACTTCCTTTTCTTCGGCTTTCTCAACTTTTTTGAGAATCTTCTTCTCTTCCTTTCCTTCTTTGCCGTCCCGCGATTCTTTTGATGCCTTCATGCCAATCCTCATGAATCTTGAGTTTGCTTTGCGGCTCTATAGCCGAGACCTCTGACCGTCTCGATAAAATCCGCCATAGAAGTGGCAGCCAGCTGCTTACGCAAACGAAGCATATGAACATCCACAGTCCTTTCATCAATATCTGCGGCATAGCCCCACACATTGTCGATAATTTGCTGGCGTGAATACACGCGTCCCGGATGCTTAGCAAACAGAGAAAGAATCTTGAATTCAACCACGCTCAAGTTCACTCTCTTATTGCCGATAGTGACCTCGAAATCTTCAGGATTAATGACAAGATCTCCGCATTGAAGCGTCTCTTTCTTGGTTTCTTCCTCTCCATGACGGCGAATAACCGCTTTAATTCGGGCCACTAGCTCTTTCGGAGAAAATGGTTTAACTACATAGTCATCGGCCCCCTTATCCAACCCGACAACCTTGTCGTCTTCTAAACTGCGGGCAGTCACCATAATCACCGGAATTCTTTTGTAGAACTCGCCTTTGCGGATTTCTTTGAGCCATTCCAATCCGGAGCAGTCGGGAAGCATCCAGTCTAAAAGAATGATGTCCGGGATTTTGGCCTCAAGCATCTTTCTTGCTTCGGCCACATTAGATGCGCGGCGAACCTCCATTCCGCTGCTTTCACAGGTATAAGCGATAAGCTCCTGAATCGCCGGTTCGTCTTCAACAATTAACACTGATGTTTCCATATCCGGTCCTTTCACATTATCGGGTAGGAATAATTGCAGCCACTTCTTCGGCTAACTTTTTAGCTTCTTCTCGATCAGCAGACTCTACCATTACGCGGATTAAAGGCTCAGTTCCTGAGGCTCGGACTAGGATTCTTCCTCTTCCCTTCAAGAATTCAGAGACTTCTGCCATACGTTTTTGGAGTGCCTCATCCTGATCCCACTTATATCCTTCAGCAAATCTTCTGTTAATCAAAATCTGAGGAGAAAGATGAACTTCGGAAAGCAATTCGGCCAAAGACTTATGAGTTCGCTTCATTACCGCAAGAACCTGAAGGCTGGAGACGATACCGTCGCCGGTCGTCTGTTTGTCTAAAACGATGATATGGCCGGAACCTTCTCCGCCAAGAAGCAAACCTTTTTCTTTCATCAGCTGAAGAACATAACGATCTCCGACTTTGGCGCGGAAGAAATTCAGTCCTAATTCACCGAATTTCTTTTCAATGGCATAGTTCGTCATCAAAGTTCCGACGACGCCTTCGATTTTCTTTCCTCTGGCAAGACGATCTCTAGCCATGACATAAAGAAGCTGATCGCCGTCATAAACTCTTTCGGTATCGGCCATGATGACGCGGTCTGCATCACCGTCTAATGCAATACCGACATCGCAGCCGGCTTTTTTGACTCGTTCGGGGAGCGTTTCCGTATGAGTGGCACCGACACCTTCATTAATATTGAATCCGTTCGGCTCATTGCCTTCGCAAACCACAGATGCACCGAGTTCGTGATAGACATCAAAGGCAATGTGATAAGCAGCCCCATTTGCCGCATCGACATAAATCTTTAAGCCTCTCAAATCCATGTCCGTCGGAAAGGTACTCTTGCAGAACTCGACGTAACGGCCGCTGGCATCGTCCAATCTTCTTGCTTTTCCGAGCTGTGCACTGTCTACGCAGGCATACCCGCGGTCCATCTCTTTTTCTATTTGAAGCTCGATATCATCGGGAAGCTTTGTTCCCTGAGACGAAAAGAATTTAATGCCGTTATCGTAGAAAGGATTATGAGAAGCAGAAATCACCACTCCGGCGCTTAATCTCTGCGCACGCGTCAAATAAGCTACTGCAGGAGTGGGCAAAGGACCGCCGAGAACCACATCCACGCCGGCACTTAAGAAACCGGCCTGCATGGCTGATTCAAGCATGTAGCCGGAGACTCTTGTATCTTTAGCAATAAAAACTCCGACTTCACCATCCGTGGTTTGTCTTTTAAGTACACGTCCGGCGGCTTGAGCTAATAAAAGTGCAAATTCCGGTGTTATCGGAGAGATGCCTACTCTGCCTCGTACGCCGTCAGTTCCAAAGTATTTTCTACTCATCCTAAGTCCTTATAGTTTTGAGTACAGTTCAATATTGTTAAGGCTTCCTTCATTGCCGCCGCATCATGAACTCGAACAATCTGAACGCCCTTCTCTACGGCAATCAAATGCGCAGTCACGGAGGAAATTAACCGGTCTTTCGGGTTCTCTTTTCCGGTCACCGCTCCTAAAGATGATTTGCGGCTCATCCCGTATAAAACAGGATATCCAATGCGGACAAAATGATCCGCTTCGGCAAGCAATTCAAAGTTTTGTTTTACAGTTTTTCCAAATCCGAAACCAGGATCCAAGCAAATTCTATTCCCGCTGACTCCCAATAGCTCTAATTTCTTTGCCTGAGTTGTTAAAAAGTTACTGACTTCACTTAACAAATCAACGTATTGAGGATTTTTCTGCATATTTTTGGGTTCCCCCTGCATGTGCATGATGCAAACCCCGCAGTCAGAAGCACCGATAATTTCCAATGCTCCGTCTTTTCTTAATCCGTAAACGTCATTAATGATTGAAGCGCCGGCCGCTAACGCCTCCCGCATTACCTTCGGCTCGAAAGTATCAACTGAAATTGGAATGTCCCAAGACGATAAAGCCTCAACCAGCGGCAAAACCCGATCCATTTCCTCTTGAACGGAAATGCTGTCTGCACCCGGGCGTGTCGACTGCCCTCCGATATCGATGATGTCAGCTCCGTCTTTTCTTAATTGTTCAGCCTGTCGAAGAGCTGCGTCTTTATTTAGAAAGTCTCCTCCGTCGCTGAAAGAATCTGCCGTTACATTGAGAATTCCCATTATCTTGGGAACCGCAAGATCCAATTTAAATTTCCCGCATTGCCAAAGAAGAGCTTTGTCTGTATCCATTTCTTTTTGTGGAGTTTTGAAAAACCACATTTTAATTGGGATTACAACGGAATCTCGTTTATACATACAAGCTAGAAACGATTGCTTTCCATCGAAAAGTCTTCCTGATCAACAGCCTTTAAGAGTCTTGGCAATATGTGAATCCTCCGGGACGCTGCCTTTGATGAAAAGCATCCAATTGGGCCTTAGCGTGGACTTATTTGAATACAAATTAGCCAAAATCATCGGCGCATGTCTCAGTGAAAACCCGGTATAAAAGAATATGGGTTAACTACACAAGGAATTCAATGCGAAATCATCCCAAAATAATTGTTCTTCTTCTAGTCATTGGTGCGTTTCTCGGCGTACTTATTTTTAGCGAGACTGCCCCAGAGGAACCAAAACAAACCATCATGGAAAAAGTCACTTCAACATTGTCGACAGTAGCCAAAAACCTGAAAGAAGAAGGACAGAAACACAAACAACAGCTGCAGTCAGACACAAAAGACTCTCCTCAGGAACCGGGGGCTCATGGCGAACCCGAACAACCGCACAGTACAAAACCAAAACTCAAAAAACCTGAGACAGCTCCTATTTAGTCTGTGAAGCTATCTAAGCGGAAAGTTATTCAAAAATCTCACATCCTTTGTCAATCAACATTCGGACAGCATGCCAACTCGAAGGCTGGACAAAGCTTTTGAGTGCGTCAATATTTTTCTTCCCCCGGCTCGGAATCTTCTTCCTCCAATGATCCCCGGTTTCCACGCATATTCTCAAAAACAAATCTGTTTGAACTTGGCTTTCTTTTTGCTTTGTTGGTTAGCGTTTTAAACGCTTGAAACCACTAAAATTAGGACTTCATTAAAAAACTAAAATTGAGTGGTTTTATCGCTCTTCTTACGAAGAACCATATGCATAAGAAAATTATTTTGGCTGGGCTTGTCCTAGCTGGACTATCCGGCTGCGGCATGCAAGGTCCGCTTTATCTGCCTCCGAATCCGGACGATTCTTATCTTTCAAGAATTGAAAAAACTTTAAATGAGATGACAGGCCAAACAACTGCCGTCATTGCAGAGCCCAAAGATGACGCTGATGTCGTCATCACCGATCCTGAAAAACTTGACATCGAAAAAGCTTCTAATGAGAAAGCCGGTAAATCCGATACTGCTTCTTCTATGAATGAGACAGAAAAGTCTGCAGAACTCGACAGTAATGTCATTCATGAGACGGATAAACCAGCAGAGAAATAATCATGCTCCCATTTCTTCCAGACAATAAGAATTTTAGCTATCGAGACAATGAACTCTGGTGTGAAAGAGTTCCTCTGAAACAGATCGCCGAAGAATTCGGCACTCCGGTTTATGTCTATTCCTACAATTCAATCAAAGAAGCCTTTCTGGCTTATCAGCAAGCTCTTAAGCCATATTCGCATTTGATGTGTTATGCCATGAAGGCAAACTCCAATATTGCGATTATTCATCTCCTGGCGAAGCTGGGAGCAGGCTTTGATATTGTGTCTGGCGGAGAATTGAGGAGAGTTATCGAAGCTTCCGGAGATCCAAAGAAAGTTCTATTTTCCGGCGTCGGTAAAACCTACGATGAGATTGCTTACGCTCTTGAAAACGACATCAAATGCTTCAATGTTGAATCTGAACCGGAACTTGAACGAATCATTGAAGTAGCCAAAGCTCAGAACAAAGTCGCGCGTATTTCGCTTCGCGTCAATCCCAACGTCGATGCAAAAACGCATCCTTATATTTCCACAGGACTGAAGCAGAACAAGTTCGGTATTGCTATCGAAGATGCTCCGCGCGTCTATGAGAAAGCCAGCAAAAGCGACTTCCTAAAAATAACCGGTATTGACTGCCACATTGGTTCCCAGATTACGGATATTTCACCGTTCCTGGATGCCTGCGACAAACTTTTAGATTTGGCTGACGTCCTTAAGTCTAAAGGCATCGAACTTGATCATATTGATTTCGGAGGAGGCCTTGGAATTGTTTATGAAGAAGGCCAAGAAGTTCATCACGCTTCCGAACTCGTAGAAGCGCTCCATCAAAAAATGGAGAATCGAGGCTATGGCCATCTCGAGATGATTTTTGAGGCAGGCCGTTCCATTGTCGGCAACTCCGGTGTTTTAATCACAGAAATTCAATATCTCAAGGAAGGCGAAACGAAGAACTTCTGCATTGTAGATACCGCAATGAACGACATGATCCGTCCAACGTTGTACCAAGCCTGGATGCAGATTGTTCCGTTACACGTCTATCCTAAAAATTGTCCTATCAAAGAAGAAACCTTTGATGTGGTTGGCCCGATCTGCGAGACCGGAGATTGGCTTGGCAAAGACAGAAAACTTAAAGTTCAGACCGGGGATCTTTTAGCTGTAATGAGTTCCGGTGCTTATGGCATGACAATGAGTTCGCACTACAACACTCGTTTAAAACCGCCTGAAATCTTAGTTGACGGGGCTGACTACTATGTCATCCGCGAAAGAGAGAAAATTGAAAAACTATTTTCCTCTGAACACATTGTCGAGCTGTAGGTTTTAAGAAGCTTATACCGGTCTGACAAAATGTCAGGCCGTTTTTATTAGACCGGCCCGAAAATTTCCTGCATCATATTGCAGGAATTGCTTGCTGAGTTCTAGTTTTGCATCTACCATTCGTTTACCTACAAAGTAGACGAGAATTAATCAAGGCTTTATCAGACCGACCCGTAAAACACCGTCCTTTAGGACGGTGATATAAGGGTCGAATATAATAATTTTTTCAGTCAGGCGTATTCTGTTGTTCAATGTACTGTTTGATAATAGAAATAGGTGCACCC